>NZ_JAUHJF010000012.1:0-200968 GCF_032380995.1 Bradyrhizobium sp. SZCCHNR2028
CGAACCGCCGTATACGTGATCCGTATGTACGGTGGTGTGGGAGGGGTGGAGTCGCGAGACTCCCCCCTATCCCGATCCGGCCAGGCATCCGGCCTTCCCCGCGCCCTCGCGTGTTTTCGAGGGTGAAACGATCGGCAAAGCTCGGCGCGATAGCGCGCGAGGATGAAAACTGATGTCTCCACGTCATTGCGAGCGAAGCGACTTGTCCGCCGAAGCTCGAAGAGCGAAGGCGGAAGCAATCCAGAGTCGCGCGCGGGACTCTGGATTGCTTCGTCGCCTTCGGCTCCTCGCAATGACGGAAGAGAAACTCTACCCCACCTACCCCGCAGCGACCGCCGCCTGCGGCACGACGACAACAGCGACACGCCGCGGCGACAGGCGCTCGGCCTGCAGCACGGCGAAGGTCAGCACGATGATGGCCGTGCCCTGATGCAACAGCGCCAGCGAGATCGGGACCAGCGCCAGCAAGGTGAGAATGCCGAGCACCGCCTGCACAAAAATCGCGGCGAGCAGCCGGTGCGCGCCACGCACCATGGCCCGTCCGGCGCCGGCGCGCATCACGTCGAAGGCGTGCCACGCGGCCAGCGCCAGCAGCGTGTAGGCGGTCATGCGATGCATGAACTGCACCGTCAGATCGTTCTCGAACAGATTGATCCACCACGGCGAATGGATCCACAGATTGGCCGCCTTCGGGATCAGGCCGCCGTCGATTTCCGGCCAGGTGTTGTAGACGAGGCCGGCGCGCAGGCCGGCGACCAGCGCGCCGAGATAAAGCTGCACGAAGGTGACGCCGACCAGCATCCACGCGGTGAGCCGCAGCCGCGCCGGTGCCGCGGTTTCCTCGCGCGACGCAAGCCGGCGCAGGGTCCAGACGATCGACGCAAAGATCAACAGCGCCAGCGCGAGGTGCGTCGCGAGCCGGACCGGCGCCACCTCGGTGCGCTCGGTGAGGCCGGATGCCACCATCCACCAGCCGACCGCGCCCTGCAGCGCGCCGAGGCTGAAGATCAGCCACAGCCTGCGGCCGAGCGGGCCGGACACGGCGCCGCGCCACAGGAACCACAAGAACGGCAGCAGATAGACCATGCCGATGACGCGGCCGAGCAGCCGGTGGCTCCACTCCCACCAGAAGATGGTCTTGAATTGGTGCAGGGACATGCCGGTGTTCATCTGCCGGTACTGCGGAATGGTCTTGTAGGCCTCGAAGGCGTCGGTCCAGGCCTGTTCGGACAGCGGCGGCAGGGTGCCGGTGACCGGCTTCCATTCCACGATCGAGAGCCCGGATTCGGTCAGCCGCGTCGCGCCGCCGACCAGCACCATCAGCGCGATCAGGCCGGCCACGACGAGCAGCCAGATGCGGATCGCGGCGAGATCTGTCGTGCGGGGAACCGTGGTCATGGACGTTGAGCGCTCGATTGAACCGGGGCTGACAGGCCCTTATAATCCTGGGGAAATCGCGCGCAAGCCGCGCCGCCCCCAGCCGAGGCCGACAATCCCGTCATGACGATCCGCACCCGCAAACTGATCGGCGCCGTCGCGCTGCTCCTGCTCGCTTTCGCCTGGTCGATGATGGGCATGGTGATGGCGCAATTCCCTCTGATCGCCAACTCCGGCTGGCTGCAGGCGGTCTATTACGTCGTCGTCGGCATGGGCTGGGTGCTGCCGGCGATGCCGATCGTGAGCTGGATGCTGCGCCCGGATCCGGAGCGGCAGCAGGGCTGATCAGCCGAGATCGAGCTTCGGCTGCGGCGCGGATTTTTCCCGCGGCAGGGTGATGCCGGCCATCAGCACCTTCAAGGCGCGCAGCGAGCGCGAGCGGCCGTCCCAGGCGATCCGCGGCAGCATGTGCAGGCTGGTGCGGCCCTCGCTTTGCACGACGCCGCCGATGGCGGAAGCCGCACTGACGAAGCCCGCCTGCTCCGCGAGCACGACGTCGCTGCGGCGGAACGAATAGCGATCGCCGAACGGATACGCCATGTGCCGGACCGGTCGCCGCAGCGCCGTCTCCAGCACCGCCATGCCCATCGTGATCTCGCGCTGGGCGTCGGCATCCCGGAGATTGGCGAGGACAGGATAATGCACGGTGGCACTGCCGATCGTGACGTTGGGGTCGGCGGCGAGACGGGCGATGTCGGTCCAGTCCATCGAGGACTCGCGGCTCAGGGCGGCGAGATCGACCGAATGGCGCGCGCAGAGGTCGCGGATCGCGATCGACAGCTCGGCCGGAGGCAGCTTGCGCAGCCAGCCCGCGAGATGGGCGAACAGCTCGTATTTTTCGGCCGTCGTGGACACATTGAAGCGCTGCTCCCGATGCTCGATCACGAGGCTGATGCGGGCCTCGCGCGCGATCACGGCCTCCAGCGCCAGCCACCAGGCCTCGCCGAGCCCATCGGGGAAGGCCGAGGGCACGTAGATGGTGAACGGCACGCCGTGGCGGGCGAGCACAGGATAGGCATGCGTGATCACGTCCTTGGAGGCGCCGTCGAAGCTCAGGCAGGCGAAGCGACGGCTTTCGGGCAGCCGGACCGACCGGTCGCAGGCCTCGTCGAGCGAGACGATGTCATAGCCCCAGCGCTTCAGCGCCCGGATCACCTTGTCGAGGAAGACGGGCGTGATCTCCGCGCATTTCAGCGGCTGGAACGCGCCCTTGCGCCGCGGCCGCACCCGCTCGAACCGCAGCACGGCACCGGCGCCGGCTGTGGCTCGCGACGCGAGCAGCGTGCGACCGCTGAAATAGGCCAGCTCGAGCCGGGCGCTGCGCAGCCACCTGTTGTCCGACGACAATTCCCGCGCCCCTTCCCCGAATCCCACTTGAAACCAAACCGGCGGCGCCCACCTGATGCTGTCAGACCATGGCGCGATCGCGTCATGGTCGCCGCCATCCCATGATAGCGATCATCCGCCGTCAAGATCGCTTGGCCGATGCCGATTTGAACAGGTCTTTGTTTGTGCCAATCCCGATTTGGGACGAAGTCATTGCCATTACCTTTTGTTGAGACTTCTTTGCGAGGGTCTCCCGACAAGCAACAAAATTCCACGACAACGCGAGCTGCGCGATGACCATGGCCGCCGTGATCGAGAGCCGGACGGCGCGGGCGCCCGCGCGGCGACTGCCGTCGGGGCTCGCGCGGATCGACATCGTGTCCGATCTGGCTGCCGCCGAGCCGGTCTGGCGCGCGCTCGAAGTCCCCGAACATGTCTCGACGCCCTACCAACGCTTCGACCTGCTCGGCGCATGGCAGCGCGACGTCGGCGCGCGCGAGCATGCGACGCCTTTCATCGTCATCGGGCGTGATGCCGAGCAACGCCCGCTGCTGCTGCTGCCGTTGACGTTGCGGCACGCCTGCGGCGTCCGCATCGCCACCTTCATGGGCGGCAAGCACGCGACCTTCAACATGCCGCTGATGGATCGCGAATTCGCCACTCGCGCGAGCGCCGGCGATCTCGACGTCCTGCTCGCAGGGTTGCGCGACCGCGGCGGTGTCGACGTGCTCGCCTTGACCCAGCAGCCACAGCGCTGGCGCGATCTCGCCAATCCGCTGGCGCAATGGCCGCACCAGCCGTCAGTGAACGACTGTCCGGTGCTGCTGATGCCGCCGGGGGCGGCGCCGACGGCGCTGTTGTCGAATTCATTTCGCAAGCGGCTGAAGAGCAAGGAAAAGAAGCTGCAGGCGCTGCCCGGCTATCGCTACGTGGTCGCGAGCAGCGACGCCGAGATCGCCGAGCTGCTCGACTGGTTCTTCCGCACCAAGCCGATCCGCATGGCCGAGCAGAGGCTGCCGAACGTGTTCGCCGAGCCCGGTGTCGAGGCCTTCGTGCGCAGCGCTTGCATGGCACAGCTCGATTGCGGGCATCGCGCCATCGATATCCACGCGCTGCGCTGCGATGCCGAGATCATCGCATTGTTTGCCGGCGTAGCCGACGGGGCGCGCTTCTCGATGATGTTCAACACCTACACGCTGTCGGAGAATGCGCGCTGGAGCCCCGGGCTGATCCTGATGCGCTCGATCATCGATCATTACGCGCGAGAGGATTTTCGCGCCCTCGATCTCGGCATCGGATCTGACGACTACAAGCGGATGTTCTGCAAGGATGACGAGCCGATCTTCGACAGCTTCATGCCGTTGACCGCGCGGGGCCGCGTCGCCGCAACGACGATGGCTGCGGTCGGACGGGCCAAGCATGCCGTCAAGCACAGCCCTGCCCTGTTCCGTCTGGCACAGCAGCTGCGCGGCGCGCTGCAATCGCGTGGCGGCGCCGCCCAGGTGGACGAAAAGGCCGACGAGAAGGCCGGAGACTAGGCGGCGACGCCGCGCGGCCCCGGCTGGTTGCGGTTGGCGCCTCCGACCGGTGCCTTCAGCATGGTGACGGCGCCGAAGCCGACCTCACGCAGCTGCTCGCTCATCTGGCTGCGTGCGTCGGCAGACATGTTGGGATCGGGCACGACGATGGCGCGCGCGCCCGCGGTCAAAAGCTCGGCCGGCAGGTCGGAGGCGTTGCCGGCGTCGAGCAGCACGTGGTCATAGACGCGCAGCAGCGCATCGATCGCGAGCGCGAGCCGCGGCGATTGCAGTTGGCTGCGGTCGGCGCCGGGGCGGCCGGCGTTGACCAGATGCAGCCGCGAGGCCTGGTCCTTGGTGATGATGGACGCAAACGATGCCTCACCCAGCATCAGCTCGATGAGGCCGGGCGCGGCCGGATCGACCGACACGCCTGCAAGCAGTTGCGGGCTGCCGGCGAGGTCGACCAGCACCACGCGCGCCTGCGCTGCCATGGTGCGCGCGATCGCGAGCGCGGTGGACGTGACGGCCTCGCCGCCGGCCGTACCGAGCACGGTGACCTTGCGGGCGCCCTCTCCCGCGGCGAGCAGATCGGATGCGAGCTGCTCGAACTCGTTCATCGGCGGCGGCTTGACCGGTTCGGGCGCGACGGCGGCCACCGCTGGCGGCACGACCGCGGCGGGACGCGCCGCTGCAGTCGTTGCCGACGCGGCAACGGCCGGCGCTGCGGCGACCATGGGCGCCGCGATCATCGGCTCGACCCGGGCCGCGAGCACCATGACATCCGGCATCGCGCTCGCCGCTGGGATCTGGCTCGCTGGGCGCGGCGCGGTCAGACGCAGCAGCTCGCCGGTGATGACCACGCCCGAGGTCAGCATCAAGGTCGCCAATGTGGCGATCAGCACGATCGGCAGCTTCTTCGGGTACGCCGGCGTGTTGGACAGCACCGCCCGCGAGATGATCCGCCCATCCGCCGGCGGGGTGTCGAGCGACTCACGGGTGTTCGCCTCGCGGTACTTGGCGAGATACGATTCCAGCAGGTCGCGCTGCGACTTCGCATCGCGCTCCAGCGCCCGCAGCTGGACATCGAGGCCATTGGTGGAGGTGGCCTGCTTCTTGGCCTGATCGAGGCTCTGGCTCAACATCTGCACCCGCCCGTCGGCGATGCGCGCGTCGCTGTCGAGCGAACGCGAGATCTTGCCGGCCTCGTCGCGGATCTGGCGGTCGAGATCAGCCAGTTGCGCTTTCAGCTCCTTGATGCGAGGGTGATTGTCGAGCAGCGTCGACGACTGCTCCGCGAGCTGCGCGCGCAGATTCACGCGCTGCTCGGACAGCCGGCGCATCAGCTCCGAGTTGACCACCTCGGACGCCTCGATCGGCTGGCCGCTCTGCAGCATCTCCCGGATCAGCCGCGCCTTGGTCTCGGCATCCGATTTCAAGGCGCGCGCATTGTTGAGTTGGGTATTGACCTCGCCCATCTGCTGGTTGGACAGCGACGTGTTGTTGGTCCCCATGAACGAATTCGACTTGGCGCGGAACTCCTCGACCCGCGACTCCGCCTCCTCGACCTTCCTGCGCAGCCCCTGGATCTCCCCAGAGAGCCATTGGCTGGCCGATTTCGCCTGCGCCTGGCGGGCATTCTGCTGAACTACGAGATAGCCATCCGCGATCGAATTCGCGACTTGCGCCGCAAGCGCCGGATCCTGCGACTGGAACTCGACGACGAGCACCCGCGATTTGTCCACGGCGTAAACGGTCAAGCGCTCGTAATAGGCGTCCATGACGCGCTCGTCCGGCGTCATGGCGAGCGGATCTTTCACGAGGCCGATCATCGCCGCGACCGACTTCAGCGGCGACACGCCCCGCAGCACGGGATCGAACTCTGACAGCTCGCCCAGCTTGTTCTTCCTGATGATGTCGCGGGCCAGATCGCGCGACAGGACCAGTTGCACCTGGCTCGTGACCGCCTCGGCATCGAGCGCCGTCCGCTCCTCGGTGCGCTCCCCGTTCGGCCGCACGAACACGTTCTCGCGGCCGTCGATCAGAATCCGCGCTTCGGACTTGTAGCGCGGTGTGATCATGTTGACTGCGGCAATCGACAGAACGAGAGCGAGCAGCGTGGGCAGAAGGATGAAGCCACGCTTTCGCGCCAGGGCACGACCAACCAGCCGGATGTCGAGATCGCCGGCCGGGCCGGGCTCCGCCGACGACGGCGAGCCTGTCACAGGTCGGGCGGAGGCTCCGTCAACCTGTGTCTTCTTGCCGGCACGCCAGAACGCCAACCGCATTATCCACTCCCGCGAGACCCGCGCCACGCCGCCACCATACGTGGTACAATTACACTCTATTAAGGTTGCTGACGGGTTAACCGGAGCGCCTGCAACCTCGCCCTATCGAACAATCGTCATCCTTCGCCATATGCTGCTCGCAACACGTGAGCTTGCGCCAGATCGTCACAATGCTGGTGCGAGCTTGCCTGGTAGTGACGACAAGTGAGACTTTGTTAACCATCAAGCCTCTATCGAGGTTGGAGCTATCGATATTCAGCGACGAGAGGCGCCCGTGCTTCCGCTATCCGCCAGTCGTCAGATCAGCTCGCGCAGCGGCGCCTGGCAAAACCAAGCGCAAGCCGAGGGCGCGGGCGAGTTCGACATGGCACCGTCGCAGAACAAACCTCTCAAAATCCTTCACGCGGTCAGAGCTCCCGTCGGCGGCATCTTTCGGCATATCCTCGACCTTGCCAACGGTCAGGTCGATCACGGGCACGACGTGGGCATCATCGCGGACAGCCTGACCGGCGGCGAACGCGCCGATGCCGCGCTGGCCCAGATCGCGCCTCGCCTGACACTCGGCGTGCACCGCATCCCCATTCATCGGGAGCCTTGGCCGAGCGACATTCTGGCACTGAGACGGTTTTATCGACTCGCCCGTACACTCGCCCCGAACGTTCTGCACGGCCACGGCGCCAAGGCCGGCGCATTCGTCCGCCTGCTGCCGCACCGGCCAGGAACGATCCGCATCTACACGCCTCACGGCGGTTCGCTGCACTACCCACGCGACACGTTCAAAGGCGCGCTGTATGGCCGGCTTGAACGTGCGCTGATGAACCGGACCGACCTCTTCCTGTTCGAGAGCGTATTCGCCCGCGATACCTATGAGCGCATGATCGGCCATCCTCAGGGACTGGTGAATTGCGTCTTCAACGGTGTCACTGCAGGCGAGTTCGACCCGATCGCACCAGCCCGGGACCAGACCGACCTGGCGTATGTCGGCGAGTTCAGGCACATCAAGGGCACGGATCTGCTGATCGATGCCGTCGCGGAGCTGCGCTCCCGTGGCCGCCCGCTGACGCTGACTTTGGGCGGCGACGGCGAAGAGATGACGAAACTCAAGGCTCAGGTCGAACGCCTCGGTCTTGCGGCCGCAGTACGCTTCATCGGCCACGTGAAGGCCCGCGACGGATTTTCGAAAGGGCGGCTGCTCGTCGTTCCCTCGCGTGGCGATTCCATGCCCTATGTTGTGATCGAGGCGGGAGCCGCCGGGGTTCCGATGATCGCAGCGAGAGTCGGCGGCATCCCTGAGATCTTCGGACCGCACGACGACGCGATGTTCATGCCGGGCAACGCGACCGCGCTGGCCGACGCAATCGCTGCCGCACTGGACGATCCGGCTACCACGCAACTGCGCGCCAAGGCGCTGCGCGAGCGGGTCTTCCAGCATTTCTCACAGAAAGCGATGGTCGATGGCGTGCTCAACAGCTATCGCGAGGCGTTTACCAAGACCTGACGTCATTTACCATCGCTAACCGTTTCTTCCGATTTGGCCCTTAATCCCGCCGGTGGGGAATTTCCCCCGGCGCTATCAGCGCTTACATGACCACAAATACTAACAAACATAATCCGGGCTTGTACGACTGTGGAACCGATCAACGCTCGCTCGATGTTGGATGCTGCTGCGGCGACGGCCGCATCGACCGCCGCGGCCGGACGGCCGGCCGTTGAACGGCGCCGCCGCTTGTCGCCGGCGGCCCTCGCGGTCGCCAATCAGAAGGTTCACCGCGCCTACTCTCCGATCGTCCTCGCCGGCATCGTTCGCATCATCGATTTCGTGCTGCTGAGCGTCGTCGGCAGCGTCATCTATTTCGGCTACGTGGTTCCGCTCAGCGGCTTCCATTGGGAGTATCTCGTTGCCATTCTCGGCCTGGCCGTGACCACGGTGGTGTGCTTCCAGGCCGCCGACATCTACCAAATCCAGGTCTTCCGCGCCCAGGTGCGGCAGATGACCCGGATGATCTCGTCCTACTGCTTCGTCTTCCTGCTGTTCATCGGGCTCTCCTTCTTCGCCAAGATCGGCAACGAAGTCTCCCGTCTCTGGCTCGCCGCGTTCTTCTTCGTGGGGCTCGGCGCGTTGATCGCGAGCCGCGTCGTGCTGCGCAACCTCATCCGCAGCTGGGCCAGACAAGGACGCCTCGATCGCCGGACCATCATCGTCGGCGCCGACCAGAGCGGCGAGGACTTGGTGCGTGCCCTGAAGGCGCAGGACGACTCCGAGATCGAGATCCTCGGCGTGTTCGATGACCGCAACGATTCCCGCGCGCTCGAGACCTGCGCTGGCGCGCCGAAGCTCGGCAAGGTCGATGATATCGTCGAGTTCGCGCGCAGAACCCGCGTCGACCTGGTGCTGTTCGCGCTGCCGATCTCGGCGGAAACCCGCATCCTGGACATGCTGAAAAAGCTGTGGGTGCTGCCGGTCGACATTCGCCTTTCGGCCCATACCAACAAGCTGCGCTTCCGGCCGCGCTCCTACTCCTATCTGGGCGTGGTCCCGACGCTCGACGTGTTCGAGGCCCCCATCACCGACTGGGACCTGGTGATGAAGATGCTGTTCGACCGGCTGGTCGGCGGCCTCATCCTGCTGCTTGCGCTTCCGGTGATGGCGCTGGTCGCGCTCGCGATCAAGCTCGACAGCCCGGGGCCGGTGCTGTTCCGGCAGAAGCGGTTCGGCTTCAACAACGAGCGCATCGACGTCTTCAAGTTCCGTTCGCTCTATCACCACCAGGCCGACCCCACGGCGTCCAAGGTCGTCACCAAGAACGATCCGCGCGTGACCCGCGTCGGCCGCTTCATCCGCAAGACCAGCCTCGACGAGCTGCCGCAGCTGTTCAACGTGGTGTTCAAGGGCAACCTCTCGCTGGTCGGTCCGCGGCCGCACGCCGTGCAGGGCCAATTGCAGAACCGGATGTTCGACGAGGCCGTCGACGGCTATTTCGCCCGCCACCGCGTCAAGCCCGGCATCACCGGCTGGGCGCAGATCAACGGCTGGCGCGGCGAGATCGACAACCAGGAGAAGATCCAGAAGCGCGTCGAGTTCGACCTCTACTACATCGAGAACTGGTCCGTGCTGTTCGACCTCTACATCCTGCTCAAGACGCCGCTGGCGCTGATGACCAAGAGCGAGAACGCCTATTGATATCGGGGATCCGGAGCGGGCACACGCCCGCTTCGCGCGTGTGTCTGGCCGATCCCGCCATGCGTTGCGTATGAGTGTGAGTTCGCGATGGCCATGACGGCGGCAGCCGGAGAGTTCGCATCGAGGCCGATCGCCCCTCCGGGCGTCGTCGCCCTGCAGCGTGCGCTGGTCTGGCTGGTCGGGGTCTCCGGCGCCATCGTGTTCATCGAACCGAGCCCCTATGAGCTCGTCACGCTCGCCTCCGCCGCGGTGTTCTTCGCGACCGGCATGAGGCTGCGCCTCGTATTCCTGCCGCTCCTGCTGTTGCTGGTCCTGGTCAATCTCGGCTACACGATCAGCGCCATACCGCTGCTCGACGATTCCAAGATCGCGACCTGGATCGCTACCTCCTGGTACATGGCCTTCACGGCGATCTTCATCGCCATGCTGACGTCGGACGACACAGAAGCGCGGCTCGACATGCTCCGCCGCGGTCTCGTGATGGGCGGCGCGATCGCAGCCCTCGCGGGCGTCGCCGGCTATTTCCATCTGGTGCCGGGTGGATACGATCTCCTCACCCTGTATGGCCGTGCGCGCGGCACCTTCAAGGACCCGAACGTGCTCGGCGCGTTCCTGATCCTGCCGGCGCTGCTCGCGCTGCAGAACGCCGTGACCGCCCGCTTCGCCGCGACCTTGCGCGCCAGCTTTGCGCTCGGCGTGATGGCGCTCGCCATCCTGCTCGCCTTCTCGCGCGCGGCCTGGGGCGGCCTCGTCCTCACCGCCGCCTTCATGCTGGCGACGATGGTGCTCACCAGCCAGACGCGGGGCGAGCGCTCCCGCATCATCTTCATGACGTTGGCCGCCGCCGTGGCCGGCATCGTCCTGATCGGCGTTCTGCTCTCCATCGATTCCATCGCCGACATGTTCAAGCAGCGGGCAAGCTTCGACCAGAGCTATGACGAGGGCCGGTTCGGACGCTTCGGACGCCACATTCTCGGCGCCGACATGGCGCTCGACCTGCCGTTCGGGATCGGGCCGCTGCAGTTCCACAACTACTTCCCCGAGGACACCCACAACTCCTATCTGAACGCCTTCATGTCGGGCGGCTGGCTGTCCGGCATCTGCTATCCCGCGCTGGTGTTCACCACTGTCATTCTCGGCTTCCGCTATCTGTTCGTGCGCGTGCCCTGGCAGCGCACCTACATCGCGGTGTTCGCAGCATTCCTCGGCACGGTCGGCGAAAGCTTCATCATCGACACCGACCACTGGCGGCACTTCTTCCTGATGCTCGGCACGATGTGGGGCATGATCGCCGCCACGCGCGCCCATCAGGCCGAAGCGAACCGATCCGCAGGGACCGGTGCGCACATCACCTCTTAATCCTCCACCGCAAACGTCAGCCCGGCATTATCCACCAGCCGCTTGATCAGGCTGTCGCGGAGCGCAGCGCCCGGCGTCCAGAACCCGCCTTTCACGCCGGCGCCGTCGCGTAGCAGGCCGACGGCGCATTCACTGATCATCTTCGAGGTCGAACCGTAGCCGGGATCGCGGTTGCCCTTCACGGATGCGCGGACCTGGCGGCCGTCGGGGGCGATCGCGACGAAGAGAAGATTGTAGTAGCCGTTCTCGCGCTCCTCCTTCGAGGGACCCTCGCCCGGCTTCGGCGCGTTGGGGCCGGTTTTCTCGGCATTTGCCGCCATCACCTTCTTGGCGTTGGCCTCGCCCTTCTCGCCCGGGCCGGTCAGCACCATTTCGTCGTAGACGAAATCCTGACCGTAGGGAAAACCCATCAACATGTTGGAGCGGTGGACGTTGCGGGTGTTGATCAACGCCATCATGAACGGTGCCGTCCAGGACTGCAGATCCTCCTCATAGACCGGCTTGTTACCGGACGGCTGCTTCGGGCCCTTGAAGCCGGGCGTCAGGGCGAACGAGTCCTTGAGGATCGATACCAGGCTCAGATCCCTGGCGACCGCATCGAAGGTCGCCTTGGCGCTCGCGGCGGTGCCGCCCGAGAGCGTGCCGCTCATGCCGCGGACGCGGCCCTTCACGCGCGACGCTGCGGCGCCGAGCACCTTCTTGGCCTGCTGCTGCACGAAGTAGACGCCGAGCTCGAACGGCACGGAATCGAAGCCGCAGGAGAACACGATGCGCGCGCCGCTGTTCTCGGCGGTGGCCTGATGCTTGTCGATCATCTGCCGCATCCACACCGGCTCGCCGCACAGATCGACGTAGTCGGTGCCGGTCTCGACGCAGGCGGCGACGAGTTCGTTGCCATAGAGCTGATACGGACCCACGGTGGTCAGCACCAGCCTGGTCTGCGCCACCATCGCCTTCAGCGACGCCGGGTCCGAGGCATCGGCCGCGATCAGCGGCGTGTCCGCAGGCGCGCCGATCGCATCGCGCACTGCGGCGAGCTTGCCGAGGCTGCGGCCGGCCATCGCCCAGCGCAGCGAGCTGTCGCCGCGATATTGCGTGGTCAGGTATTCAGCGACGAGCTGACCGGTGAAGCCGGTGGCGCCATAGACGATGATGTCGAATTTGGATGACGTCATTCTTGTTTCCTAGATCTGCTGCAAATCAGTTGCTCCGTCATTGCGAGAAGCGCTTGCGACGAAGCAATCCAGACTGTCTCTGCAGAAAGATTGCTTCGCTGCGCTCGCAATGACGATCACCTATTTCTTCCCATACGACACGCTCATGCCGGCGCGGACGTCGTTCTGGATGCCATAGGGCGCGATCGGATAGCGCAGGCCGTTTTTGGCGAGCTGTTTCATGCCGGTGATCGCCCTGGCAAGATCGGCCGGCTTCAGCGCCATCAACATCTCCTCATCCGGCACGCCGCCATAGCGGCGCTCGGCGAAGCACGGCAGCGACAGGCTCGGCTCGCCGGTCTTCAGCGCGCGGCCCCAGGAGTCGGCGCAGGCGGTCTCGCCGACGACGCCCCATTCGAACTTCTTGTAGCCTGTATATTGCAGGCCGTTGATCAGGATGATCATCTGTCCCGGCGTCGCATAGACGAGGCAGATGTCCGGCGGATCGAGCCGGCCGCTCGAAAGCGGGCTGACCGCCATGGCCTGGTAGCGGCCGAACGGCACGACGTCGAGCGCCTCCTGCCGCTTGCGCGCATCCTCGGCCGTGCCGTGCCAGACTCCGACATAGTTCTCGCCCTTGAGCCAGGTCTCGTCCTGCGGGCCGAGTCCGATCACGGCCCGGCATTGCGCGCCGACGAGATCGTCGCCGGTGATGCCGACGGTCCAGCCGAGCCGTGCGGCCATGCTGACGATCTGGTCGGTCGTGTGCACGGCGTTGGGACGGCGGATCTTCTCCACCGCCTCCATGTCGGCGACGCGGGCGAACATCTTGATGCCGATGACGGTCGTCTTCAGCCGCAGCAGGTTGTTGAGATCGGCGACCATGGCAACCAGATCCAGCCTGTCCGGCGCGCTCGGCTGTTGCATGTGGCGTTCCCCTCTGCCGCACCCATCGGATGGCGCGATCCGTGCGTTCGATGTCGGGCGCTTGTTAATGCCTTGCACCGGCCGAGGCCAGTATTTCTGCGCGACGCGCTCGCACGCCATACCATGATCCTTCTCGATGTCCCTAGAATCACTTATGAATTTTTGATCCTCGGACAGGGCCCCGCGATGAGCCAGCGCGACCGGAAAGATGGCGCGACAAGCGCGAAGGCCGGCCCCGGCGGAGCGCCGGTGCTGTCGCCGGCCGCGCTCTACGAGGCCGGGCTGCATCACCTCGGCGCCGGCCAGCTGCTCGATGCCCAGATGTGCTGCGAGCAGGCGCTGGCGGCCGACCCGAACCACGCCGACAGCCTCGCGCTGCTGGGCATCGTCGCGCTGCAGACCGGGCAGCACGACCACGCCGTGGCGTGGTTCTCGCGGGCCATCCGACAAACGCCGAAGATCGACTATCTCACCAGCCTCGGCTTCACCTTGAAGCAGATGGGCCGGCTCGACGATGCGCTCGCGGTGTTCGACAAGGCGATCCAGCTCAAGCCCGACGATGCCGAATTGTGGAAGCATATGGGCGGCGTACTGCTGGCGCTCGACCGCGGCGCCGAGGCGCTGCTGAGCTATCAGCACGCGCTGACGATCGATCCCGCCCACCGTGAGGCTGCGTTCCAGAGCGGCCTGCTGCTGCATCAGCAGCAGCGCTATGAGGAAGCCGCCCGAGCCTTCACGATATGCCTGACGCAGCGGCCGGACGACCTGCAGTCGCTGCAGATGCGCGCCCGATGCCTCCGCGAGCTCAGACGCTACGACGAGTATCTGGCCGATTGCGAACGCGCGCATGCGCTGGCGCCGACAGAGCCGATGGTCTGCAACAATCTCGGTGATGCCTTTGTCTGTCTCGGCCGCAGCGCGGAGGCACTGCCGTGGTTCGATCAGGCCCTGGCGTTGCGGCCGGACTTCGTCGAGGTGCTGCTCAACAAGGGTTTTGCGCTGCTGCAGCTCCTGCGTTTCGAGGATGCTGCTGCCGTCTACCGGCAGATTCTCGCGCTCGTCCCCGATCATCCCAAGGCGGCGTGGCAGCTCGCGCATATCGAGCTGCAGTGCGGCGACTTCGTCTCCGGCTGGGCCCGGCGCGAGGCCCGCTGGGCCATGCCGGATTTCTCGATCGACTATCCGCGCTTTGCCGAGTCCAAATGGCTGGGCCACGAGGACATCGCCGGCAAGACCCTCCTCATCGAGGAGGACGAGGGTTTCGGCGACACCATCCAGTTCGCCCGCTACGTGCCGATGGTCGCCGCGCGCGGCGCCAAGGTGATCCTGGTGGTGCGGGAGGCGCTGCGGCCGCTGATGGCCGGCATCGACGGCGTGACGCAATGCCTCGCCTACGCACCGGACCTGAAGCGGCCGGTCTTCGACATGCACTGCCCGGTGATGAGCCTGCCGCTGGCCTTCGGCACCACGCTCGATACCATTCCACCGCCAAGCTATCTCCCGCCACTGCCGGCCGAGCGCATCGCGGCCTGGGAGCGGCGGCTCCGAGCGCATGACCGGCTGCGGGTCGGTCTCGTCTGGTCCGGCAATCCGCATCAGGGCAACGATCGCAACCGCTCGATGCCGCTTGCGACCCTGCTGCCGCTGCTCGATCTCGGGGCGGATTTCATCAGCCTGCAAAAAGAGCTGCGGCCAGCCGACAAGGCCGTGCTGGCGCAGCAGAGCGGCATCCGCGACCTCACCGTCGAGTTGACCGACTTCGTCGAGACCGCGGCGCTGATCTCCTGCCTCGACGTCGTCGTCACCGTGTGCACCAGCGTCGCGCATCTCGCCGCCACACTGGGACGTCCGACCTGGATCATGCTGCCCCATCTCGCCGACTGGCGCTGGCTGCGCGATCGCGACGACAGCCCGTGGTATCCGAGCGCGCGGCTGTTCCGGCAGGACGCGAGCTGCCGCTACGAGCCGGTCGTCGAGCGCGTGCGCGGCGAGCTGGCGGCAAAGGCGGCGGGCTTCAGCAAGACGATTGCCTAGGCCGGTCCCGGAAACAGATCGTCGATGCGGCCGCGCAGGCGGTAGGCCACGAGCCCGACCCATTCGCGCACGGCGATGTCGGCGCGGCGCAGTCCGAGCAGCGAGATGCCGTCGAAGTCGAGCACGCGGCCGACGCGCCAGTCCACGGGATAGGGCTCGACCGGGAAGCCGGCCTTGCGGAACAGCCCCACCGAGCGCGGCATATGATAGGCCGAGGTCACCAGCAGCCAGCGCTCGCCCGGCTTCGGAGAGATCATCGCCTTGGAGAAGATCGCATTCTCGTAGGTGTTGCGCGACTGCCGCTCCAGCAACAGCCGCTCCTTCGGCACGCCGAGGCTGAGCAGGATCTCGGCGCCGACATCGGCCTCCTTGGCCTCTGTCGCGATCAGGTTGGCGCTGCCGCCGGTGAACAGGATGCGCGCATTCGGGTAGCGCCGCGCCAGCGCGGCTGCCTGGATCACCCGGTCGGCGCCCGCCACCGTCACCGGCATGCCGTACATGACCGACAGGTCGGAATCGACGGGACCGCCAAGCACGATGATGCCGTCCGGCGCGCCGCTCGCCGGGTCCCATTTCGGAAACCGGCTCTCCAGCGGATAGAGCATGAGGCTGCCGAGCGGCGTCAGGCCCACGATCGCCAGCAGCAGCATGGCAGAGACCACGAGCCTGCGGCCGAGCACGGTAAACCGGGTCAGCATGAGGATGGCGCCGAGCAGGCCCAGCGCGATCATGAAATTGGTCGGCAGTGCCAGCAGGCCGAGCGTCTTCGACAGGACAAAGAACATTGCGAGCTCCGGCGCGGGGTGAGGTGCCACGGCCGCCCTCATACACGACAGCCGCCATGCGTCGCCATCTCTCTGCGGCGGCCAGCAGATGCGCTATGCTCGGTCCCGAACCGGTACGAATGAGAGGACCATGGCCCATCACCATCTGCACGCGAGCCCCGAGACCTGCCATTGGGGCTTCTTCGAATCCCGGCTGAAGCCGGTGCTGACGATCGACAGCGGTGACGAGGTCACGATCGATTCGATCAGCGGCGGGCCCGACGTCGTGCCCGACACCAGCAAATTCCACGTTCCGCCGGAATTGTTCGAGGTTCACGCCAAGAGCGAGCGCATGGTGCCCGGCCACATCCTGACCGGCCCGATCGCGGTCAAGGGCGCGGAGGTCGGCGACGTGCTCGAGGTCGACATCCTCGACGTCCAGCTGCGGCAGGACTGGGGCTACAATTTCATCCGGCCGCTGGCCGGCACCCTGCCCGACGATTTCCACGAGAGCCGGCTGATGAACATCCCACTCGACAAGACCAGGATGGTCGGCAAGATGCCGTGGGGGCTGGAGCTGCCGCTGGCGCCGTTCTTCGGCGTGATGGGCGTGGCGCCGCCGCCGGCCTGGGGCCGGATCACATCGCTGATCCCGCGGGCGATGGGCGGCAATCTCGACAACAAGGAGCTTAGGCCGGGCGCCAAGCTGTATCTGCCGGTGTTCGTGCCAGGCGCGCTGTTCTCCTGCGGCGACGGCCATGGCGTGCAGGGCGACGGCGAGGTCTGCGTCACCGCGATCGAGACCGCGCTGCAGGGCCGTTTCCGTCTCACCGTGCGCAAGGATCTCAAATTCGACTATCCGCGCGCCGAGACGGCGACGCACTACATGACGATGGCGATGGACCCCGACCTCGACCAATGCGTGGTGCGGGCGCTGCGCGACATGATCGTGCTGCTGGGCGAGAAGCGCAATCTGTCGCGCGAGGACGCCTACACGCTGTGCAGCCTCGCCGCCGATCTGCGGGTGACCCAGACCGTCAATGGCTCCAAGGGCATTCATTGCATGATCGCGAAGGCGGTGGTGCACGGGTGAGAGCGTCGGGCCAAACACACTGCTGTCGTCCCTGCGAACGCAGGGACCCATAACCACCGAGCCAAGTCCTGACGAGAGGTGGTTGGACTTGCGCAAGCCAACTGCTCCCTGGGGTTATGGGTCCCCGCGTTCGCGGGGACGACGCCATTGATGCCGCGCGAGGGAGCGCATCGAACGACGCGTGACGTCGCGCTGCCGCGGCAGATCCTGCCCGGGTCATGCTGCAGCATCTCACCCTCTGAAAGGTCGGAGGGCGCAGGGAAGGCCAGGCGTCGGCTGACGCCCGCGGCCCGCCTGCGAGAAAAAATGCAGGCGGCAGGTACCACAGGTGCAGCCGAGAAACGCCCGGCCTTCCCTGCGCGATGGTCTTCACGCTTATACGCAGTCTGCCTGGTGCGCCGGGCTTGTTGGCCACCATACGCGATGATGCGCTTTCGCGTACCACCGCGGGGACACCAGCATCGGGGTGTCAGCACGCTGCGACTTCACGTCCGCGCCGAGCCGTTCGTCCGCGCGACCATAAGGACACGCTGCGGCTCCATCGCGGCCATCGCTCCCCGCCTCGCGTGTCGTGACGATCGCGCGCAACGCCCCTCCGGCTGAGGCGGGATGGCGACACTAAAGCACAATTTCCGGAAAAGCGAAAGCATCATTTCTGGAATGACGAATTTTTTTCGCAGTGACCGCGATGGCCGCCGCCCGCTCTGCGGAAAATTCAGCCAGGGTCCCCCAACCAGGCACCGCCGCACGACGGTGGTTGAAGAGACCATCGGGCACCGCGGCTCACGCGAATCTTCTCGACCCGTGCTTCGCCGTCGGATTCCGGCCCCGGACTCGCCGAGCGGGCGGAGAGTCACCGTCGCGACCGGCCCGGTCCGTCATATTTCCATAAAATTCAATACCTTAACCAGTTATCCCCAAGCCGCTGTACAACCTATTAGATTCCTAATAGAGTCTAAAAAGTTACTTTTCTGTACACCGGTTACGGACTAGCTTTTAGGCATGGCGACGGAAAAAGCCGAAACTGACCGCATCCCCGTAACCCTAGCCCTGGCAACCATCGGCTATCTCGAAAAGCTCGTGAAACAGGGAACCCACGGCACCAGCGTTCCGGGTGTCTGCAGAACGTTGATTGAAGAAGGCATCCGGCTCGCCATCAAGGATGGGCTGCTGTCGATTCGCGACAACGGACGGGCGTAAGCTAGGGACACGCAACGCGGACAACAGTTTTCGGTGCAGCCGTCGGCCAGGACGATCCAGGACGGATCAAACTTGGAAGCGACAACAATGCCCGCCGAACGACAGACACTCCCCACCTGGACCGAGGAACGGCTCCAGGCCCTGAAGCAGCACTTTGAGGCCGGGCTGACCTGCCGAGAGATCGCCGCCGAGCTCGGCGTCAGCCGCAACGCCGTGATCGGCAAGATCTCCCGCCTGGCACTGACGCGCGACAATGGCGGCGATTCCAGGCGCGTGGTCCGCGCCGAGACGACACGCGATGGCGCACGCCGTCCCGTGCCAAAGCTGCGCCGCCGCATCCTGCGCGCGGTGCAGAACGACCCGCCGCCTGTGATTGTCGAGGAGCCGGTCGGCACCGTCGTGAACGGCTGCTCGCTGTTCGAGCTCTCCAAGGAACGCTGCCGCTGGCCGATCTCGACGCCCGGCGCCGACGATTTCTGCTTCTGCGGGTCGAAGCCGATCGAGGGCTTGCCGTATTGCCCCAGCCATACGCGAATGGCGTATCGGGTGGCGTCGTCGCGGTAATGAGGGCGGCGTAGCAAAGATCCTACGGGCCTAATGGCTTTCACGCTTTGCCTAGTCTCCGCATTTTGCGGGGACGGCGCGGCGGCCTCGTCTCCCCTCCCCGCAAGGGGGAGGGGAGCTCACCGTCTCGGGGCGAGAGATCCCGTCCCAACTACACCAATGGACCTGCCCTACCCCAGCTTCCACCCAGCCTCCTGCGCGAAGCGCTGGAAGAATTCCGGCTCGTAGGCCTGCTCCGGCGACTGGCGGACGCGCAAGTCCAGCAGCTTGGCGTCCTCGCCCACCAGAATCCGCCACTGCTCGGCCTTGACGCCGTCGAGGATGATCTTGGCGGCCTGCGCCGCCGTGGTCGGGGCGTCCTCGAGGAAGCTGCGGGCGCGCTCGCGGGCGGCAGCCTGGATGTCGGCGTCGCTCATGGCGGCGACGTCGATGCCCATGCCCTGCATGCGCTGGCGGGCCAGGATGATCTCGGTCTCGCTGAGCTCGTCGGACTCGGTGCCGCTCTGCACCTTGCGCGAGTTGGAGACGATCGAGGTGCCGATATGGCCGGGCATCACCACGGAGCATTTGATGTGCGGCGCGTTGAGGCGGAGGTCGTTGATCAGCGCTTCGGTAAAACCCTTCACCGCGAACTTCGCGGCGCTGTAGGCGGTGTGCGAGACGCCCATGCCGACCGAGGCCCAGAAGCCGTTGACGCTCGAGGTGTTGACGATATGCGCCTCGTCCGCCTTCAGCAGCATCGGCAGGAAGGTGCGGACGCCGAGATAGACGCCGCCCCAGCAGATGTTGAAGGTGCGCTCCCACTGCTCGCGGCTGTTGGTGAACAGGCTGCCGCCGCCGCCGATGCCGGCATTGTTGAACAGCAGATGGATCTTGTCGGTGGCCTGCTGCTCGGCGAGCTCGTCGCGAAAGCGTTGGAGCTGCGCTTCGATCGAGACGTCGGCGACATGGGTGGTGACGCGCAGGCCCTGCGGCAGCTTCTCGGCCTCGCACAGCCGCTTGGTCTCGGCCATCGCCTCGACCGAGACGTCGCACATCGCGACGTTGCAGCCCTCGGCCACGAGCTGGCGGGCAAGCTCGCGGCCCATGCCCGTGCCGCCTCCGGTGATCACGGCGATCCTGCCGGCGAAATCCTTCATCAGATGCTCTTCCTTCCCTACTGCGGGCGCAGCCCTGCCGCCCGGCCACTTCCTCGTTCTCTTCGCGGAACGCGTCCCGAGCTTAGGTCGTTTCGCGGGCCTGACCAGAGGGGATGTCGGGGATTTGCGTTGCAGCGCACGCAACGAAGATTTCAGCTTGGGGTTGAACCTTTCCAAGGGGTGTCCGACTTATCCCACGGGGAGGCAGGCTCGAGGAGGTTCGCATGGCGTACCAACAGGGGCACTGGCAGGAGGAAGGCTGGCGCGACACGATGGTCGATCCCGCGGGATCGGACGACGGCGCCTATGTGACGGGCTGGACGATCAGCGGGCTCGCTGTGATCGGCACCATCGTCGCGGTCTGGCTGCTCGGGATCTGAGACCCCAGACAGTCTGCAGCAGATATGAAAAGGGCTCGCTCACCGGCGAACAGCCTGCGGAGGACGATTGCGCCACCGCTCCCCCTCACTGCGACATTCGTTCTGCCTCGCTTTGAGCTGGCGGCCGCCGCCGCGTCGCAGCCTCCGGCTCGCGGGCACGGTTGGCGCCGGTACCACGCGGCCGAACTCATTGCATACAATTGAAGTCGATTGATTATTTTATAGGCTGAAACCGAGCAGGGAATTCGTCTGCCTAAGCTCCGATCATCTGCAAAATGGCGCTATTTCAACGACTTGGTGCGCCTGCCTGCCCGCACGCCGCTGGCACAAAGCTTGCGATCACTCCCTTTCGAGGCTCCGCCGTGCCGGTGAAGCCGTGATGACAGCGCGGGCGGATCGACCCGCCGAGGGAGCTCACCAATGGACTTTGGCAGGATTTCACGACGGCATCTGTTGCAGGGTGGCGCGGCGCTGACGCTCGGCGCAGCCGCCGGCCTGCGGCCGGCCTTCGCGGCGGAGACGACGATCGGCTTCATCTATGTCGGCTCGCGCGACGACTACGGCTACAACCAGGCGCATGCGCAAGGTGCAGCGGCGCTGAAGAAGCTGCCTGGGCTGAAGGTCATCGAAGAGGAGAAGGTGCCGGAGACCGACGCGGTCGAGAAGACGATCGAGTCGATGATCAATCTCGACGGCGCCACCCTGCTCTTCCCGACCTCGTTCGGCTACTACAATCCGCACATGATCAAGATGGCCGCGAAGTATCCGAAGCTGCGCTTCGAGCACTGCGGCGGCCTGTGGAGCGAGAAGGACCCGAAGAACGCCGGCTCCTATTTCGGCTATATCGATGAGGCGCAATACATCGCCGGCATCGTCGCCGGCTATACGAGCAAGAGCGGCAAGCTCGGCTTCGTCGCGGCCAAGCCGATCCCGCAGGTCCTGCGCAACATCAACGCCTTCACGCTCGGCGCGCAGCTCGCGAACCCGAAGGCCACCACGCAGGTGATCTTCACCGGCGACTGGTCGATGCCGGTCAAGGAGGCCGAGGCCACCAACAGCCTGATCGACCAGGGCGTCGACGTCCTGACCTGCCATGTCGACGGCCCCAAGACGATGGTGGAGAATGCCGCGCGCCGCGGCGCCTTCGTCACCGGCTATCACGTCAACCAGTCGCCACTGGCGCCCAAGGCGTATCTGACCGGCGCGGAATGGAATTGGGAAGCGCTGTATCCGAAATTCGTCAAGATGCTCCAGGCTGGCGAGAGCATCCCGAACTTCTATCGCGGCGGCCTCAAGGAAGAAGTGGTCAAGATCTCGGCGTATGGCGAGGCGGTCTCCGAGCAGGCACGCAAGCATGCCGACGAAATCAAGAGCAAGTTCCTCGGTGAGGGCTACACCATCTTCAAGGGCCCGATCAAGGACAACAAGGGCAACACCGTGATCACCGCCGGGACCGAGCGCGGCCAGAAGGATCCTGAGCTCGAGAAGATGGACTACCTGGTCGAGGGCGTGATCGGAGCCACGTCGTGACATCAGAGGCGGCCGATCCGGTTGATGCGGCCGCCATCGCGCCGGCCGCCGACGCAGGTTTCCTGCAACGTTACGGCGGGAGCATCGAGTACATATTGATCCCGGGCGCGGCGCTTGTCGCCGCGCTCATCGTGTTCGGCATCTTCGTCGCGCTGTTCGGCAAGAACCCGCTCGATCTCTACTGGTACATGTATTACGGCGCCTTCGGCACCTGGTTCTCCTGGCAGAACACCCTGACGCGGGCAGCTCCCTTGATCCTGACGGCGCTGTGCACCGCCCTGCCCGCGCAATTGGGCATGGTGATCATCGGCGGCGAAGGCGCGCTGCTGATCGGCGCGCTGTCGGCGACCTCGGCGGCCCTGGCGCTGCAGGGCATGCCGCCGCTCGTGGTGCAGATCGCGATGGTGATCGCCGGCATGACTGGCGGCGGTTTGTGGATCCTGCTGTCCGGGGCCTTGCGGCAGTATCGTGGTGTCAACGAGACGATCTCGAGCCTGCTGCTGGTCTACATCGCGCTCGCGATCCTCAATCATCTCGTCGAAGGCGCGATGCGCGATCCGGCGAGCCTCAACAAGCCGTCGACGCGTGAGATCGGCGCGGCCAACATGATCGGCAGCATTCCCGGCACCGACGTGCACTGGGGCCTGGTGTTCGGCCTGATTGCCGCCATCGCGGCCTATGGGCTGATCTACCACACCACCTTCGGCTTTGCCGCGCGCGTCGCCGGCGGCAACATCCGCGCCGCCAAGATCGTCGGTCTGTCGGTCGGCAAATTGATCCTCACCGTCTGCTTCCTCGCCGGCGCCTGCGCCGGGCTGGCCGGCATGGTCGAGGTCGCCGCCGTGCAGGGCCGCACCAACGCCAATCTCGCCGTCGGCTACGGTTTCACCGGCATTCTGGTCGCGTTCCTGGCACGGCAGAATCCGCTCGCCATCATTCCGGTCGCGATCCTGCTCGGCGGCATCAATGCGTCGGGCGGACTGCTGCAGCGCCGGCTCGGCCTGCCCGACGCCTCGGTGCTGGTGCTGCAGGGCATCCTCTTCATCTCGGTGCTGGCGAGCGACGCGCTCTACGGCCGCATCGGTTTCCTCAAGGGAAAGTCGTGATCCATGGCTGACGGCAATATCGGGCTCTGGACCGTGCCGCTCGCGGTGCTCGGCGGCGCCATCCGCGTCTCCACGCCCTTCCTGTTCGTGAGCCTCGGCGAATGCATCACCGAGCGCTCCGGCCGCATCAATCTCGGCCTCGAAGGCACGCTGGTAATGGGCGCAATGAGCGCCTACGGCATCTCCTACCTCTCGGGATCGCCGTGGGCAGGCGTGCTCGCCGCCGGCCTCACCGGCGCGCTGCTGGGGGCCTTGCACGCCGGCATCTGCTCGCTGCCGCGCGTCAACGACGTCGCGGTGGGAATCTCCTTGATGCTGTTCGGCACCGGCCTCGCCTTCTTCCTCGGCAAGCCGCTGATCGAGCCGACGGCGGCGCGGCTTCCGGCGATCGATTTCGGCTGGTGGAGCGACGTGCCGCAGGTGCGTGCGGCCTTGCGCATCAACGTCCTCTTCCTGCTCGGCGTCGTGCTCGCGCCGCTGTTGCTGTGGGCATTCCGAACCACGCGCTGGGGCCTCCTGATCCGCACCGCCGGCGAGAGCGCCGACGCGGCGCGGGCGATGGGCCATTCGGTGCTGATGATCCGACTGCGCGCCACCATGGCCGGCGGCTTCCTCGCCGGCATCGGCGGCTCGTTCCTGTCGCTGTTCTATCCCGGCAGTTGGAACGAGGGCTTGTCGTCGGGACAAGGCATCACGGCGGTGGCGCTCGTGATCTTCGCACGCTGGGACCCGATGCTGTGCCTGTGGGCCTCGCTGGCTTTCGGCGGTGCTGCCGCGCTCGGACCGGCGCTGCAATCGGTCGGCGTCACCTCCGGCTATCATTTGTTCAACGCCGCGCCCTACATCCTGACGCTTCTCATCATGATCATCACCTGCTCCCCGAAGCGCACCCTCAGCGGCGCACCGGCCGAGCTGTCCATCACGCGGTGACAGGTAGTTGGCCATGAGGACAGAAGTTGGAGCGGGCACTTCCTTCGCGGCCATCCTTCGAGACGGCCGCCTTCGGCGGCCTCCTCAGGATGAGGAGTCTCTGCGCGGCAACATGCCCACCCTCATGGTGAGGAGCGTCGCACTTGCGACGCGTCTCGAACCATGAGGCCCGAGATGGTGCGGCGACGCAAGCACTGCCGATAGCTTCGACTGTTAAGGGAGACCACACATGACCGGCCGCACCATCCGCTCCGAGCCCTATGCCTGGCCGTATAACGGCGATCTGCGCCCCGAAAACACCGCGCTGATCGTGATCGACATGCAGACCGATTTCTGCGGCGTCGGCGGCTATGTCGACAAGATGGGCTATGACCTCTCCTTGACCCGCGCCCCCATCGAGCCGATCAAGACGCTGCTCACGGTGATGCGCGCGCAGGGCTTCTGCATCATCCACACCCGGGAGGGCCACCGCACCGATCTCTCCGACCTGCCCGCCAACAAGCGTTGGCGCTCGCAGCAGATCGGCGCCGGCATTGGCGACCCCGGCCCCTGCGGCCGCATCCTGGTGCGCGGCGAGCCGGGCTGGGAGATCATTCCCGAGCTGGCCCCGGCTCCGGGGGAGATCGTGATCGACAAGCCCGGCAAGGGCTCGTTCTGTGCGACCGATCTGGAGCTGATCCTGCGCCTGAAGGGCATCCAAAACATCGTGCTGACCGGCATCACGACCGACGTCTGCGTCCACACCACGATGCGCGAGGCCAATGATCGCGGCTTCGAATGCGTGCTGCTGTCGGACTGCTGCGGCGCCACCGACAAGGGCAATCACGACCACGCACTGAAGATGATCAAGATGCAGGGCGGCGTGTTCGGCGCGGTCGCGACCTCGTCGGCGCTGATCGAGGCGCTGTCGTGATCGGCGACGATCCGACGCCTGCGGGGGCATTCGGGGTCGAAGCGATCGCGATGACGATGCGCTTCGGCGCGTTCACCGCGCTCGACAATGTCGAGCTGAAGGTCAAGCCCGGCTCGTTCCACGCGCTGCTCGGCGAGAACGGCGCCGGCAAGTCGACGCTGGTCAAATGCATCATGGGCTACTACCGCCCGACCGAGGGCGACGTGCTGATCGGCGAGCGCGAACGGGAGATCAACAATCCCAAGGACGCGCATGCGCTCGGCCTCGGCATGGTCTACCAGCACTTCACGCTGGTACCGGCGATGACGGTGGCCGAGAACCTGGTGCTGGCGCGTGACGACATACCGGCGGTGGTCAACTGGGCCAAGGAGAGGAAGGAGCTGGAGGCCTTCTTGGCGCGCATGCCGTTCCGCGTGCCGCTCGACGCCAAGGTGTCGGACATCTCCGCCGGCGAGCGGCAGAAATGCGAGATCCTCAAGCAGCTCTATCTCAAGCGGCGCTTCCTGATCCTGGACGAGCCGACCTCGGTGCTGACGCCGGGCGAGGCGGATGAAGTCCTGGGCATGCTGCGCAAGATGGTCGAGGCCGGCGAGCTGACCATTTTGATGATCACCCACAAATTCCGCGAGGTGATGGCGTTCGCCGATGAGGTCACGATCCTCAGGCGCGGCAAGCTCGCCGGCCGCGGCAAGGTGTCGGAGCTGACACCGGACGACATGGCGCGGATGATGATCGGCGCCGAGCAGCTCACCGTACAGCCGGCGCGCTCCGGCGAGGCCGGCGTGGTCAGGCTCGAGGTCGACAAGCTGGTGGCACGCGACGATGCCGGCGGAGTGGCCGTGCATGATCTGTCGCTGACCGTGCGCGCCGGCGAGATCGTCGGCATCGCCGGCGTCTCCGGCAACGGCCAGCGCCAGCTGGTCGAGGTGCTTGCCGGCCAGCGTGAGGCCGAGAGCGGCGCTGTCCGTGTCTCCGGCCAATCCTATTCCGCGAGCCGCGAGGAGATGCGGCGCCACAAGATGTCGCTGCTGCCCGAGGAGCCGCTGAAGAACGCCTGCGTCGGCGGCATGAGCGTCGCCGACAACATCGCGCTGCGCGAGTTCGACCGCGCTCCGTTCGCCCGCGGTGGCTGGTGGCTGAACAAGTCCGCCTTCCGAAAGGATGCGACCGCCAAGATCAACCGCTACAAGATCAAGACCCGCACGCCGGATACGCCGATCTCGGCACTGTCCGGCGGCAACGTGCAGCGCGCCGTCCTGGCGCGCGAGCTCGGCCACGACGTCGAAGTGCTGATCGCCGCCAATCCGTGCTTCGGCCTCGACTTCGCGGCGGTGGCGCAGATCCATGCCGAGATCATGGCCGCCCGCAACCGCGGCGCCGCGGTGCTGCTGGTCAGCGAGGATCTCGACGAGCTGCTCGAACTCTCCGACCGCCTGGTCGTGATTTTCCACGGCCAGCTCGTCTACGAGACCCGCGTCGGCGAAGCCGACCTGACCGAGATCGGCCGCCACATGGCGGGACATTGAGCCGCATGCGGATAGACGACCTCAACGTGTTGACGACTAATTCATCCCGCCGCGGCAACATGACCCTCGGCGGGTTTTTATTCGGCTTTTGATACGCCGCGCCTGCCGGCATTTTCGTCATTGTGTTTCAAACCCTTGGATAGCAGGTCGATCTCATGAAGGCCTATTTCATCGGCGGCGGCATCGGCTCGCTCTCGGGCGCAGCATTCATGATCCGCGACGGCGGCATCCCCGGTCAGGACATCACCATTTTCGAGAAGCGCCTGCCCTATGGCGGCAGCCTCGACGGCACCAGGCTTGCCGACGGCTCCTACTCCATGCGCGGCGGACGCATGCTGACGACCGAACAATACGAATGCACCTGGGACCTGCTGTCGACGATTCCCAGCTACTCACGGCCCAAGGAGAACATCCTCAACGAAACCGTCGCCTTCAACGAGCTCCACGTCACGCACGCGCAGGCGCGGCTGGTCGATGCCAACCGGCACAAGGTCGACGTTTCCACCATGGGATTCTCGATGCAGGATCGCATCGAGCTGACGAGGCTCACGGAGACTTCCGAGGAGAAGCTCGGCAATTCGCTGATCTCGGACTGGCTGTCGCCGCCGTTCTTCACCACCAATTTCTGGTACATGTGGCAGACGACCTTCGCCTTCCAGACCTGGCACAGCGCCGTCGAGTTCAGGCGCTATCTGCGGCGCTTCATGAACGAATTCCCGATGATGAATACGCTCGGCGGCGTCAAGCGGACCGTCTACAACCAGTATGACTCGATCGTGCTGCCGCTGGTGCGCTGGCTCGAGGGTCGCGGCGTCAACTTCGTCGGCGGCGCCGACGTCGAGGACATCGAGATCGTCACCACGGACGGCCGCCACCGCGCGAGCCGGCTCGTGCTCAATCAGGACGGCGCACGCCGCAGCATCGATCTCGCGAGCGACGATCTCGTGTTCTACACCGCGGGCTCGATGACCGACGCGACCAGCCTCGGCAGCCATGACAGCCCGCCGAAGCCGCTTACCAAAGCCGACAGCCATGGCTGGACCTTGTGGGAGAAGCTCGCGGCCGGCCGGCCCGAGTTCGGCAATCCCGCCGTGTTCAACGCGTGCATCCCGGAGTCGAGCTTCGAATCCTTCACGGTGACCTGCCGCAATCCACGTTTCTTCGACGCGATGCAGGCCTTCAGCGGCAACGTCGCCGGCACCGGCGGGCTCGTGACCTTCACCGACTCGAACTGGCGCATGTCGATCGTGCTCTATACCCAGCCGTACTTTCCGAACCAGCCTGACGACATCCAGATCTTCTGGGGCTACGGCCTGTTTCCCGATCGCGTCGGCAATTTCGTGCCCAGGCCGATGTCCGAGTGCAGCGGCGCCGAGATCCTGAAAGAACTATGCGGGCACCTGCGCTTTCCGCTCTCGGTGTTCGCCGACGCGAGCTGCGTGCCGTGCTGGATGCCGTACATCATGAGCATGTTCATGCCGCGCAGCTATGGCGACCGGCCGCTGCCGGTGCCGCTCACCTCGCAGAATCTCGCCTTCATCGGCCAATATGTCGAGCTGCCCGAAGACGCCGTTTTCACGATCGAATATTCGGTGCGCGCGGCCATGCATGCGGTCTATCAGCTCTTGAAGATCGACCGTGCCATTCCGCCGGTCACGCCGTATGACAAATCGCTGAAGGTTTTGCTGCAATCGGTGGTGAAATCATTCGCATGAGGGACCACGCGAGATCGTGATCACCGCGCGCCGCGGCGGTTGACCTGGATCAGTTCCGCCAGGGAACACAGCGGCTAAGCCCCGGATCGCAACAGACGATCCGGGTGAACCATCATGAAGGCGTATTTCATCGGCAGCGGCATCGGCGCATTGGCCGGCGCGGCATTCCTGATCCGTGACGGCGGCGTCGCGGGACGCGACATCACCATCTACGAGAAGCGTCTGCCCTATGGCGGCAGCCTCGATGGCGCGCGGCTGCCCGACGGTTCCTATTCGCTGCGCGGCGGCCGCATGCTGACGACCGATCACTACGAATGCACGTGGGACCTGCTCTCCACCATCCCCAATGCCGGCGATCCCGGCCGCACCGTGCGCGACGAGACGCTCGCCTTCAACGAGGCCCATGTCGCGCATTCGCAGGCGCGCCTCGTCGATCGCAACCGGCACAAGGTCGACGTCTCCACCATGGGCTTTACGATGCAGGATCGGCTCGAGCTCGTCAGGCTGACCGAGGCCTCCGAGGACAAGCTCGGCAACTCCCGCATCACCGACTGGCTGTCGCCGCCGTTCTTCACCACGAATTTCTGGTTCATGTGGCAGACGACGTTCGCATTCCAGCCCTGGCACAGTGCGGTCGAGTTCAAGCGCTATCTGCATCGCTTCATGAACGAGTTTCCGCGCATCGAGACGCTGGCCGGCGTCAAGCGCACCGTGTTCAATCAGTACGACGCGATCGTGGTGCCGCTCGTCAAATGGCTGGAGGGCCATGACGTGAATTTCGCCGGCGGCGTCGATGTCACCGACATCGAGATCGCGACGGAAGCCGGCAAGCACGTCGTCAAGCGCTTGACCCTCGATCGCAACGGCAAGCCGGAGACGGTCGTGGTAGCAACCGACGATCTGGTCTTCCTGCAAAACGGCTCGATGACGGATGCGACCAGCCTGGGCACGCAGGATGCGCCGCCGCCGCGGCTCACCAAGCAGGACAGCCAGGGCTGGACGCTGTGGGAGAAGATCGCAAGGGAACGCCCGGAGTTCGGCAATCCCGCCGCGTTCAACTCATCGATCCCCGAATCCTGCTGGGAGTCCTTCACCGTCACCTGCCGCAATCCGCGCTTCTTCGACGCGATGGAAGCGTTCACCGGCAATGTCGCCGGCACCGGCGGGCTCGTTACCTTCACCGAGTCCAACTGGCTGATGTCGGTCGTGCTGTATCACCAGCCGCATTTCGCCGGCCAGCCTGCGGACGTGCAGGTGTTCTGGGGCTACGCGCTGCATCCCGACCGCATCGGCAACTTCGTGCCGAAGGCGATGGCCGATTGCGGCGGCGCCGACATTCTCAAGGAACTGTGCGGCCATCTCAACTTCGACCTTTCGGTGTTCGACGAGGCGACCTGCGTGCCCTGCCGCCTGCCCTACATCACCAGCATGTTCATGCCGCGCAACATCAGCGACCGCCCGCTGCCGGTGCCGGCGAATTCGAAGAATCTCGCCTTCGTCAGCCAGTTCGTCGAGATTCCCGACGACGTCGTGTTCACCGTGGAATATTCGGTGCGCGCGGCGCAGATGGCGGTCTATCAGCTGCTCGGCATCACCCGGGCGATTCCGCCGATCACCCGCCACGACAAGTCATTCCGCGTGCTGATCGAGACGGTGGAAAAGGCCTTCGCATAGCGCCTTGGCCCTTCGCATCCGCAAAAACGCGCGCCCGGATCAGGCTCGATCCGGGCGCTTTCCATCTCGCGAGGCAGAGTGCGCCTCTATGCTTGCGTGAGCTATCAGTAGCCGAGCAGTGCGAGACCGACCCAGCTGACGGCAAACAGCGACACCACCGAGGTTGCAGCGGCGAAAACGGACAGCGACACTTTCAAAGTCCTGAGGACCATACGCGCCTCCTTCAACGACAATGAACAGCACATCGAGGTGAACCCCGATGTCAGCCTGAAATTTCCTGAAACCCGACTCCGCGACGAGCCGAACACAGGTTTGGTGCGCGCGTGCGCGCAAAGGTTCAATGTCAGGGTGTGGGCCCCGACTGAGCTGCTTGATCGTTAACGACATGACCGGATCGCGGTTCCCGGACGAGAACTGGAACCGCTCCAAGGTCGGCCCGCTCCCCCCGAGCCCTGCATGCGGGACTCGCGGGTTGAGACGGCTCATTGTTACACGTTTTAGGAAGGGTCGGCCGTCAGGGGCTATTTCAGCGGCAGGAACAGGTCCGCAGCCGTCTCGTGCTCGGGAACCTCCGGGAAGAAGTTCAGCCGCTGGCAATAGATCGGGAAGTCACGCGCCTCCTCGCCGCTGGCCGGAAGCCAGTCGCGATAGAGAAACAGCGCGGCCGGCTCCAGATTGTGGGTGTTGCCGACGACGCGCAGCACGGCGCAGCGTCCGCCGGGGATCTCGCCGACCCCGATTGTCGCGTCATCGGTCTCGACCGGCTGATCGGTCCCGACACAGAGATCCACGCTGTAATCGGCAGGCGACGCGGGGCGCCGCTCGGAGCGCCAGACCGTGAAGGTCGGATTGGTCCTGGGGTGCAGGCCGGCAGCCTTGCGCCAGGCGATGAAGCGCTGGATCGTGGCGCCGAGCGTCGCCGGGTCGCCGCGATGCTCCATGATCGCCACCGGCGTGGTCGGCACCTCGCGAATCGTCACGTCGTCAGGGGTATAGGTCGTCCGCATCAGCTTGCTCCTTGCTTCGTCGAAAGGCCCGAAGGCCGCAAGCCACGGCTCCCAGTCGGGAGATTTCCGGAACGATGACGGCGATTGCCCGAACCGTTGCCGAAAGGCGCGGGCGAAGGCGTCCGGTGCATCGTAGCCGGCATCCATCGCGACCTCCGTGACGGTTTGGGCATCGCTGTAGGCCAGCTGATAGGACGCCCGCTTCATGCGTGCGAGCTGGATGTAGCGATGCACGGACAGCCCGAAGGTCGCCGTGAACTGCCGGTGGAAATGATATTTCGAGTAGGCAGCGATGCTGCTCAGCGCGTGCAGGTCCAGATCATCGTCCAGATGCCGGTCGATGTGATCCAGGACCCGCTGCATCCGCGCATGGTAGTTCTGCAGCGCCGCCTTCATCGTTCAGTACTCCGTGGCCGCAGCAGCTAAGCGCGCTCAACGCTGACGCGCTCGACCGATCTTGCGGCTTTGTCACGGGGGCAAAACCAGCACGAAGGATCGGGTCACCTCTTGTTGGCCTGGTCCTTTCTGCTCGCGCATATCTTCACGAAGACTGGATAAGCGGCGCCTGTTCCATGCTCATACAAATTGAAAATGTAGCGGCCCGGCTTGTCCGTGTAGATGATCCGATCATCCGCCTCGCGGTAGCCATCCTTGAGGAAACCATCAGGACCGTTCACCCAGACCTGCGCGCCACTATAGACAACCGCCTCCATCCCACCTTTCTCGTTCAATTGCTGCTCGACAATCCCGACGGTCAGAGCTTGGCCGCCCGCAAAGTTGCCGTAAAATCGCGTATCCAATCCTTGGTAGGACCAGCATTGTGAGCCTGGCTGCATATTGATTTGAACGTCGGCCTTCGCCGCCGACAGGAAGCCGACCAACACGGCACCGGCTGAGAGCAGTCTCGTCATCTTGCACATCTCGAAACGCGTTCTTTCTATCGCATATGCGCTGTCGCAAGTTCCGCGCTCGCATAGATGGCGCCGCGCTTGAGCTCCGGCGCGGCCGTCGCATTACGGATCGACCGCTGTCACGATCCAGAACGATGCCGGCACCACGACGCGCGGCCCCTTGGCGTAGCGCGCCAGCGCCTTCCTCACGGCAGCGATCGCGGCCTCCGTGGCCTCGGACGGCTGCCCGGCCACGGCGCGGCCGGCGGGCCCGATCGCGAGCGCCGTCTGCACCGCGCTGTCGAGGCCGGCGCCTGCGCCGAAGTCGAGCGCGATGTCGTGGCGTTCCAGCCGAATGCGCCGCAGCCCGGCATCGGTCATGACTTTCTCGATCCACTCGGCGGCTCCGAACGCGAAATCGTCCGGCGCGTGCGGCGGCAATCCCGGCAACTTCGGCACGTGGTCATAGGCCGCCTGCAGCGGCTCCAGCGCCCACGGGTTGTCGCGCAGCTCGCCCCAGCAGGCGAAGGCGACGCGCCCCTCCGAATGCAGCGCATTGCGGATGTTGAGCACGGCGCGCACCGGATTGGCGAAGTACATGACGCCGAAGCGCGAGATCATGAGATCGGCGCTCGCGGCCTTGAAGTGATGCACCATGGCGTCGCCCTGCACGAAGCTCACCGGCGCATCGGCGGGGGCGAACTCGTGGGCCGCGGTCAGCATGGCTGCGGACACGTCGAGGCCAAGCACGCTGCCGCCGGGGCCGACCTTCTCGGCCGCCGCGATCAAGGTCGCCCCGCAACCGCAGCCGATGTCGAGCACCCGCTCGCCCGCCTGGATCGCCGCACGCTCCAGCAGCGCCTCCTGCACCGGCGCCAGTAGCGCATCGATCTCGGCGCGGCGCGCGACCCAGCGCCCGCCGCCCGCACCGTTCCAGAAGGCGATCTGCTCGGCGTTCTCGAAATGCCCAAAGGAGATGTCGGCGACGGCGGCGTCCATGACGGAAGTCTCGGCAACAAAGTTCACAAATGAAACGAGCCGGATCGAACAGCGTCCAGCGGCCCAATTTGGGAGTTTAGGGGGCGGTCTGCGGCTTGAAAAGCCAGTCTCACGGACGAAGCGGCCGCGGCAGGGCCACGCTGAAACGCATCGGCCGATGTCAAATGTGGCGATTCGAGAAAATGGTCGGAGCGGCGGGATTCGAACCCACGACCCCTAGTCCCCCAGACTAGTGCGCTAACCGGGCTGCGCCACGCTCCGATGGCCGATCGTGTAGCCGTGATCGGGATGGGATGCAAGGCACGGCGGACGGGTTTCGTTGGCGCGCTGGATAGAGCGGAGGTCGGGGACCCCCACCCCCAACCCCTCCCCACAAGGGGGAGGGGAGCGCACCGACTCGTGGCGCCGCTGCGGCTCCGAACTGGCAAATGGCTTGGCGCCGTCGGCTCATCCTGTGTTTAGGGCAGCAGGCGCCCCTCACACCTCTTTCATGGCGCGATCGAGCAGCGCGCGGCAGTCGAGCAGCTCCTTGAGCACGCCCTGGAGCTTGTCGCGCTCCTCCGGCTTCATGCCGGCGCGGGCGGGCGGGCCGACCCGGAAGGTGTCGAGGATGTCGTCCTCGGTGTCGACGAAGCGGAAGTCGATGCCCTCCTCGTCGGAGGTCTCCTCCTCGTCCTCCGATTCGACCTCGGCCTCGCCGATCGGCTCCTCCTCCATGAGGGCCTGGCCGAGCGTCTCCTCCATCGCACCGAACGAGACCGCGGCAGAGCTGTCGGCCAGTCCCTGGACCGACTTGACGCCGTGCTCCTTCAGGATCCGCTGCACCCCCTTGATGGTGTAGCCTTCGCCATAGAGCAGGCGCCGGATGCCCTTGAGCAGGTCGACGTCGTCGGGCCGGTAATAGCGCCGGCCCCCGCTCCGCTTCATCGGCTTGATCTGGGCGAACCGGGTCTCCCAAAACCGCAGCACGTGCTGCGGAATGTCGAGCTCCTGCGCGACCTCGCTGATCGTCCGAAACGCATCCGGCGCCTTGTCCAAATGCCCGTTCCCCTTCGATCGTGCTGACAAGAAAGTGGCAGACTACGCTGAATAGATTGGACGAACTGTACGCGGGACGAACTGTACGCGGAACGAACGATACGCGTTCGTCACGGCCCTGCCGACAATGCGGCGGGGCGACGGCCCCGGCCCTATTCCGGCTCGGCGCCGAACTCAGCGCTGGCCTCGCCGTTCATCTTGCCGCTGCCCTGTTGGCCGTTGATGCGCTGCTTCAGGATCGCGGACGGCTTGAACACCATGACCCGCCGCGGCGAGATCGGCACTTCCGTGCCGGTCTTGGGGTTTCGTCCGATGCGCTGCCCCTTCTTGCGCACCATGAACGACCCGAAGGACGATAGCTTGACCGTCTCGCCGCGCTCGAGGCAGTCGGTGATCTCTTTCAAGACCAGCTCGACGAATGCAGACGACTCCGTCCGCGACAGCCCCACCTTCTGGTAGACTGCCTCGCAGAGATCGACGCGTGTGACTGTTTTTCCGGTTCCCGCCATCGCCTGCCCCAAACTCACGGCGAATAATTCGCTCCGGAAATTAAGAGGTTAAGCGGCGGTGGTCAACAGCAGCGTGAATAGAAGTACAGGCCGTAGTGTCGATCTCTGGGCGTAATCCCGCCGCACGGCAGGCTCACCAGCGCACCAGGGCCGAGGCCCAGGTGAAGCCGCCGCCCATCGCCTCCAGCAAAACCACGTCGCCCTTCTTGATGCGGCCGTCCTTGACGGCCACGTCGAGCGCCAGCGGGATCGAGGCAGCGGAGGTATTTCCATGCAGATCGACCGTCAAGACCACCTTCTCCGGCGCGATGTGCAGCTTGTGCGCCGAAGCGTCGATGATTCGCTTGTTGGCCTGGTGCGGCACGAACCAGTCGATGGTCTCGGCCGACAGGCCGGTGGCATCGAAGGCGTCGACGATCACGTCGGTGATCATGCCGACCGCGTGCTTGAACACCTCGCGGCCCTCCATCCGCAGATGCCCGACGGTCTGGGTCGAGGACGGACCGCCGTCGACATAGAGCTTGGCCTTGTGGCGACCGTCGGAGCGCAGATGCGTGGTCAATACGCCGCGATCGGCCGAGGTGCCGCCCTGCTCCTGGGCGTCCAGGATCACCGCGCCCGCGCCGTCACCGAACAGCACGCAGGTGGTGCGGTCGTTCCAGTCGAGGATGCGCGAGAAGGTCTCGGCGCCGATCACGAGCGCACGCTTGAACGAGCGGCTGCGGAGGAAATTGTCGGCGGTGGCGAGCGCAAAGACGAAGCCCGAGCAGACCGCCTGCAGGTCGAACGCCGCGCCATGGTGGATGCCGAGTTCGTTCTGGACCGCAACCGCGGTCGCCGGAAAGGTGTTGTCCGGCGTCGAGGTGCCGAGCACGATCAGGTCGATCGACTGCGGATCGACGTCGGCCGCCGCAAGGGCGGCCCGGGCCGCCTTGACCGCCAGATGTGAGGTGAACTCGCCCTCGGCTGCGACATGGCGCTCACGGATGCCGGTGCGCTGGACGATCCACTCGTCCGAGGTCTCGATGCGGCTTGCCAGCTCGGCATTGGTCACGACCCGCTGCGGGAGGTAGGAGCCACAGCCGAGCACGACCGAACGAATTGTCACGAGACAGCCTCCTGGACGACGGATTCGGACGCCGGTGCGCCGCCGTCGGGATTGAGTGTTTGATTGATCTTGGTCAGGAGATCGTAGCGGGCCATCTCATAGCCAACCCTGACCGCCGAGGCAAAGCCCTCGGCATCGGTTCCACCGTGGCTCTTGACCACCATGCCCTTGAGGCCGAGCACCACGCTGCCGTTGGATTTGCGCGGGTCGAGCCGGGCCCGCAAAGCGGCAAAGGCGCCGCGGGCCAACAGATAGCCGATCCGGGCAAGCCAGCTCGCCTGGATCGCGCCGCGCAGGAAATCCGTGACCTGGCGGACGGTGCCCTCGGCCGTCTTCAAAGCGATGTTGCCGCTGAAGCCCTCGGTCACGACCACGTCGGCCGCACCCTTGCCAATGCCGTCGCCCTCGACGAAGCCGATATAGTCGAGCTGCGGCAGGTTCATCGCGCGCAGCTGCTCGGCCGCCTCGCGGATCTCCTCATGGCCCTTGATCTCCTCGACGCCGATGTTGAGAAGGCCGACGGTCGGCCGCGGCTTGTTGAACAGCACGCTCGCCAGCGCGCCGCCCATCACGGCCAGCGCGACGAGGTGGTGGGCATCGCCGCCGATCGTCGCACCGAGGTCGAGCACGACCGATTCGCCGCGCGCGGTCGGCCAGATCGCGGCCAGAGCCGGCCGGTCGATCCCGTCCAGCGTGCGCAGGCAGAAGCGCGCCATCGCCACCAGCGCGCCGGTGTTGCCGGCGGATACCGCGACGTCGGCCTCCCCCTTCTTGACCGCCTCGAGCGCGAGCCACATCGACGAGGTCTTTCGGCCGCGCCGGAGCGCCTGGCTCGGCTTGTCCTCCATGCTGACGGCGACGTCGGTGTGGATGACCCGCGAGACGGCCTTCAGCCGCGGATGCCGGTCGAGTTCGGGTACGATCTTGGCGCTATCGCCGAACAGCAGAAACTCCGCATCCGGATGGCGGCTCAGTGCGATCGCAGCACCGGGAATGACGATGGCCGCGCCGAAATCCCCGCCCATGGCGTCCAGCGCGATTCGAACCTTTTGAGGCATGACGTCCCGGAAACCTGATCTCGAGCTTTGTCTCGTCTTGGCCGTGACTTGCTTGGCCCTGTTTGGCGGTCGTTCAGAGGCATTGCGCGGCCGATGGACAGGCCAGAGGCCGTCCGGGCCTTTTCGTCGCACCCCGACCCGGGCGCGACAATAGCGTCTCTCCGTGTCGAAACAACCTCCCGGGGACAATGCAATTTGCAACCGCCACGCGGTCCGGGGCCAGCAGGGACCCGTCTTTGCCATCGAAATCAGCAGCTTGAGAGGATTTCGAGAGGCTTTGTGACAGGATCGACCGCTTCCGGTCTGCACAACGGCGCGTCAATCCTCACCCGTTTTCTTCGCTTTGACGGCGCCCGGCCCGGCGGCATCTGCCGATTTCAGCGCCTTCAGCGCCGCGAAGGGATGGTCCTCCGGCTCGGCGGCTGCCGCCATCGGCTGCTCGAACACGGCACCCGGCTTGCGCGGATAGGGATCGATCCCCAGGAACAGCGCGTCGGCGGCAAGCCGGCCGAGGTCGATCTGCCCGCCAATGATCGGCTCCGGCGGATCAGCCGTCTCCACCTCGCTGTTGGGATCGTCCTCGACCAGATCGGCAAGCTCGGGAATCTGCTCCGGCGGGGCGAACATCTGGTCGATCGGCTCGTCGATCTCGATCTCGATCGGATCGAGCGTGACGACGCAGGTCTGACCGATCCGGGCCCGCACCCGGCCCTCGACATGCACCTTGCCGTCGCGCTTCTGGACGACGTCGAACGAGGCATGGGCCGAGATGACCTCGCGCAGCTCGGCGAGCGCGGCGAGCGCGCGGCGCGTGGCCTCGTCGGCCTCGATCTCGCGATGCAGGCCGGCCTCCGGAATCTGCGCCACGATCACCGGAGGCGCCCGCCAGGGATCCTTCGCCGGATCTCGCCCCGTCTGTCGCGATGTGTCTGTGTCTCTGCTCATCTCGCTAGTCCTGCTGCACCGGCTGCGGGAAGCTCCAGCCGGCGCCGAGCAGCCTGTTGTCGTCGAGAGCGGCGAGGTGCGCGGCCACCCGCGCCGCGTAGGCGGCAAGTCCGGCCGCGCTGTCCGGATGCTCCCCGTTCAAGATATTCTTCTGCAGCGCCTCCGCCAGCCGCGCCTCGCTCTCGGACCAGGCGAGGTCATAGGCGGCTGTGCGGCCATAGAATGCCTCGCCGAACTTCTGCATCCGCTTCGGCACGGTGAGATCCCCCACCCCCATCTCGCGCAGATTGTCGTCCATGTCGTCGCAGAAGCGGTCGAATAGCGCCTGCGATAGCTCCGACCCCACCCCGCGCAGCCGCCGCAGCACCAGCCAGAGGTGCAGAATCAGCAGATCGAGCCGTCCCTCGACCGTGTCGGGGACATTCAAGTGTCTATAAAACAACGGGTCTCGGGTTTGTGCCACGATCGTGCCATAGATCGGCTCGATGGTCCCACGCGGGGACGGTCGGGATTTGCTGAGAAGGTTGAATGGCCAGAGCATGACGGTTCCGCGGTCGAGTTTCCCTGACCCTGTTCGGGGGCATGTTGCAATCCGCAAGTTTGCCCGGTACGTCAACGCCCTGCCCGACGCAAGGGGACGGGATCCGATCTGAAGAAGATGACCCAGACAATGCGAACGACTGCCCGCCTGCTCTCCCGCGGCCTGAGCACCCGACTGCGCACCGCCGGCGCGATCGCGCTGACCTGTCTGGCGCTGGCCGCCTGCACCGGCGAGCAGTTCCAGAAGGGCTACATCATGCCCCCCGGCGCGCTGGAGCAGATCCCGATCGGCGCCAGCCAGGACCAGGTGCTGATCGTGATGGGCACGCCGTCAACGGTGGCGACGCTCGACGGCGAGGTATTCTACTACATCTCCCAGCGCGCCGAGCGCCCTGTCGCCTTCATGAACCAGAAGGTGGTCGATCAGCGCGTCATCGCGATCTATTTCGACAAGAACCGCCAGGTCCGGCGGCTCGCCAATTACGGCATGAAGGACGGCAAGATCTTCGACTTCGTCAGCCGCACCACGCCGACCTCCGGCCAGGAGCTCAGCTACCTGACACCGCTGTTCAAGCTGCTCAGCTTCAACTGATCCCGACACGATCGCCGCAGCCCGGAATGTGATTCCGGGCCACGGCACAAAGCCGGACCGCAGCGCTGAATTGCGCAGCTCGCGCGCAATTGGCCTGCTTGCTCTGGCGCTGCAATCTTCCCTACCCTGCTGCAAAACAAGAGCAGGGAGGAATCATTGGCTCATAGCATCGCGCTGTCGCGCCGCAGGCTTCTGTCCGGAGCCGCAGCGCTGTCGACCGCCGCCATTCTGCCGCGCACGAGTCTCGCCGACTGGCGTCCGACCGAGACGATCAAGCTGATCGTGCCCGCCGCGCCCGGCGGCAGCACCGACGTGATGGGACGGCTGCTGGCCGCGCATCTGCAGGCGGCTTGGGGACAATCGGCGGTGGTCGAGAATCGCTCCGGCGGTGGCGGCACGATCGGCACCGCCGAGGTCGCGCGCAACACCAAGGGGGACGGGTACACGATCCTGATCGGCAATCCCGGTCCCAACGCGATCGCCTATTCGATCTTCCGCAACCTCGCCTACAAGCCGGATCAGCTGCAGGCGGTGTCCAACATGATCCGCATCCCGAACATCGTCTCGGCGCATCCGTCGACCGGGATCAAGTCGATCCCGGAGCTGATCGCCTACCTCAAGGCCAATCCCGACAAGCTCAACTACGGCTCGTCAGGCGTCGGCCAGAGCCCGCATCTCACCGGCGCCTGGTTCCTGCAGCTCACCGGGTTGAAGATGACGCACATCCCGTTCCGCGGCGCCGGCCCCGCGCTGCAGGCCGCGCTCGCCGGCGACATCCAGATCCTGTTCGACAATCTGTTTCCGTCGCTGCCGCAGGTGCAGGACGGCAAGCTGACCGGCCTGTGCGTGACGACGCCGGAGCGCAGCGCCAACGCGCCCGACCTGCCGACGATGCGCGAAAGCGCGCCGGAGCTGGCCAAGTTCGACGTGTCGTCCTGGTTCGGCGTGTTCCTGCCCAAGGCCTGCCCGCCGGAGATCGTCAGCGCGCTCAACCTGCAGGTCAAGGCGATGCTGGAGCGCGAGGACATCGCTAAGAACATCGCGGCCATGGGCGCCCGCGCCGACTACGGCACGCCGCAGCAGTTCGGCGATTTCGTCCAGGCCGAGACAGCCAAGTTCGCGTCGATCATCCAGAAGGAAGGCCTGCAGATGGACGTGAAGTAGCCCTGGGCCCGGCGGCGCCGCGTCTCGGTGGAGCATTGGAATAGGGTTCGTGGTGTAACGGCACCTTAAGCGGGATGGTGCGATAGATGGCGGCCGCGCGTCCTTGATCCGGTTGCGAGATACCATCAGCCGATGCCGGGCCGACGACCTCGCGTGGATGCGGTCCGATCACCGTCCGCGGGGCAGGCGCCGGCGATGTCCATCGCATGAGCCGTGCCTTGCCCAACAGCGTTCTCCACCAGCTCGAAGACATTCTCGCCAGCCGATACGTGTCGCGGCGCGCCGAGATCCTGGAGCGCGTCACCGACCTGTTCGTCGTGGGCTCGGGCAAGTTCACCGAAGAACATGTCGATCTGTTCGACCACGTGCTGTTCAAGCTGCTCGACAACGTCGCCATTGCGGCGCGGGCGCAGCTCGGCAGCCGACTCGCGGTGCTGCCTGACGCGCCGCCGCGGCTGCTCCGGCTGCTCGCCAGCGACGAGACGATCGCGGTGGCAGGTTCCGTGCTGCGCCAGAGCGACCGGCTCGACGACGAGACCCTGGTCGCGACCGCGCAGACCCGGGGCCAGGAGCATCTGCTCGCGATCTCCGACCGCAAGATCCTCACGGAATCCGTCACCGACGTTCTGGTCGATCGCGGCAATCAGGCCGTCGTTTCGAACACCGCCAACAATGGCGGCGCGCGCTTCTCCGATCACGGCTTCTCCGGCCTGGTGACGAAGGCATCCGAAGATCCCGGCCTCGCCTTGAAGCTCTGGAGCCGAACCGACAGCCCACGCGAGGTGCTGGTCCGGCTGTTCGTCGAAGCCTCCGACGCGGTGCGCAGCCAGCTCGCCAGCGCTGATGCGGCGCGGGCCGAGATCGTCGAGCTCGCCGTGGCGCAGGCTTCGGATCATCTGCAGGCCGCCGCGCGGACGCGCTCGGCCGATTTCGTCACCGCCAAGGACTATGTCGAGCTGCTGCACGCGACCGGCCAGCTCCACGAGGCGCAGCTGCACGGCTTCGCCAAGGAAGGCAGCTTCGACAAGGTCACGCTGGCGCTGTCCCTGATGTGCAAGCTGCCGCTCGACGTGGTCGAGCGCGCCTTCGTGCGCAACCAGCCGGATCAGCTCCTGGTGCTCGCCAAGGCGTTCGACCTGTCCTGGGTCACCACCACGACGCTGCTGTTCATGCAGGCGCATGCCAGCGGCAGCGCACGCCCACAGCTCGACCAGCATCTGGCGAGCTTCTCGCAAATGCAGCCGCGAACCGCGCAGAGCACGCTGCAGTCGTATCGGACGCGGCAGCGCGCGGCGGAATAGATGGCGTCACGACACAACGAGAGACAATGAAAGACCCCGCGGCTCGCGCCGCGGGGTCTTTATTGGTCAGGACATCGCCCCGCTCAGTGCGCGAGGATCGCCAGCAGCAGCAGGGCCACGATGTTGGTGATCTTGATCATCGGGTTCACCGCGGGGCCGGCCGTGTCCTTGTAGGGGTCGCCGACGGTGTCACCCGTCACCGCCGCCTTGTGAGCATCCGAGCCCTTGCCGCCGTAGTGGCCGTCCTCGATGTACTTCTTGGCGTTGTCCCAGGCGCCGCCGCCTGAGGTCATCGAGATCGCGACGAACAAGCCGGTGACGATGACGCCGAGCAGCATGGCGCCGACGGCCGAGAACGCCGCCGACTTGCCGGCCGCGCCGCCGCCCGCGATGGCGTAGATCAGGAAGTACACGACGATTGGCGACAGCACCGGCAGCAGCGAGGGGATGATCATCTCCTTGATCGCCGCCTTGGTCAGCAGGTCAACCGCCTTGCCGTAGTCCGGCTTGTCGGTGCCCTGCATGATGCCCGGCTTCTCGCGGAACTGGCGCCGCACCTCCTCGACGATTGCGCCGGCCGCACGGCCGACCGCGGTCATGCCCATCGCGCCGAACAGATACGGCAGCAGGCCGCCGAACAGCAGACCAACCACGACATAAGGGTTGTTCAGCGAGAAGTCCGGCTTGATCCCCGCGAAATAGGGATGGTGTGCCGAATCCGCGATGAAGAACTGCAGGTCCTGGTTATAGGCCGCGAACAGCACCAGGGCGCCGAGACCGGCCGAGCCGATCGCGTAGCCCTTGGTGACCGCCTTGGTGGTGTTGCCGACCGCGTCGAGCGCGTCGGTCGACTTGCGGACCTCCTTCGGCAGGCCGGCCATCTCGGCGATGCCGCCGGCATTGTCGGTGACCGGGCCGAAGGCGTCGAGCGCGACGATCATGCCGGCCAGAGCCAGCATGGTCGTGGTGGCGATCGCGATGCCGAACAGGCCGGCCAGGCTATAAGTGACCAGGATGCCGGCGATGATGACGATCGCAGGCAGCGCGGTCGACTCCATCGAGATGGCGAGGCCCTGGATCACGTTGGTGCCGTGACCGGTCACCGAGGCCGCCGCAATCGACTTCACCGGGCGGAAGTCGGTGCCGGTGTAGTATTCGGTGATCCAGATGATGAGGCCGGTGACGACCAGGCCGACCACGCCGCACATGAACAGCGCCGTGCCGGTGTAGTCGACGCCGTCGAGCTTGCCGAAGCCGATCAGCCAGGCGATGGCCAGCGCCACGCCACCGAGCGACAGGACGCCGGTCGCAATCAGGCCCTTGTAGAGAGCGCCCATGATCGACTGGCTGGCGCCGAGCTTGACGAAGAAGGTGCCTGCGATCGAGGTGATGATGCAGATGCCGCCGATGGCGAGCGGCAGGGTCATCATGTTGGTCAGCAGCGACGACTTGGCGAAGAAGATGGCCGCCAGAACCATGGTGGCGACCGCGGTCACCGCATAGGTCTCGAACAGGTCGGCGGCCATGCCGGCGCAGTCACCGACGTTGTCGCCGACGTTGTCGGCGATGGTCGCGGGGTTGCGCGGATCGTCCTCCGGGATTCCGGCTTCGACCTTGCCGACGAGATCACCGCCGACGTCGGCGCCCTTGGTGAAGATGCCGCCGCCGAGACGGGCGAAGATCGAGATCAGCGAGGCGCCGAAGCCGAGCGCGACCAGCGCGTCGATCACGGTGCGGCTGTCGGGCGCGAGCTTCATGAAGCCGGTCAGGATGCCGAAATAGATGGTGACGCCGAGCAGCGCGAGACCAGCCACGAGCAGACCGGTGATGGCGCCGGCCTTGAAGGCGAGTTCGAGGCCGCCGGCGAGCGAGGTGATGGCCGCCTGTGCCGTGCGGACGTTGGCGCGCACCGACACGTTCATGCCGATGAAGCCAGCCGCGCCGGAGAGGATCGCGCCGATCGCAAAGCCGATCGCGACGAGCATGCCGAGGAAATACGCAAGGAGCACGAAGATCACGACACCGACGATTCCGATCGTCATGTATTGGCGGCGAAGATAGGCCTGCGCGCCCTCACGCACGGCCGCCGCGATTTCCTGCATGCGCGCATTGCCGGCGTCCGCGCTGAGCACCGATTGTGTGGCCCAGATCGCATAGACGATCGACAGCGCTCCGCAGAGCACGATCACCCATAAAGCTGACATTTAGTTTCCTCGGCTCTTTGCTTTTCTAACTACGTCACGCCGCGATGGTGCGACGCACGCCCCCTGTCAGGCCGCCCCGGGCGGAGCCGCCTCGAACATCATGAAGCTTGCCAAAATCGCCATGATGACGCAACGCCGCGACGCCTGAACCGCTCCAAATTCAGACGCTTCTTTGGTCGCATTGTGCGGTGCAAATAGGTGTCAGAAGTGGCTGAAGGACAAGCGCGTCAGTGTGACGGGACGGCCCTGCCCGTCCAGGAAGCGCGGGGCTCGCGTTCCTTCGACGATGGCGCCGATGTCGGTGACGGCAACGCCCGCCGTCTCGGCTGCGCCACGGAAGGCTGCGCATTGCGCTGCGGGAACAGTGCAGAGAATCTCGTAATCGTCGCCGCCGGAGATCATGCTTTCAAGCTGCGCGGCCCCGACAGCGAGCAGCTTCGCCGCCGCCGGCGATCGTGGAATGTGTGACAGCGTGATGTCGGCGCTCACGGAAGAGGCGGCGCAGAGCTTGATCAGGTCGCCTGCGAGGCCATCGGAGACGTCCATCGAGGCGGTCGCGTAGTCTCTCACGGCCGCGGCCAGGGCATTGCGCGGCTGCGGCGTGCGATAGCGGCCGATCAGCATATCCCGCGCGACGGGATCGTCGGCCAGCGCCGCCGCCTCCGCTGTGCCCGTCAGCATGCACAGGCCGAGCGCAGCATCACCGATCGTTCCCGTGACCATCACCCGGTCGCCGGGACGCGCCCCGAAGCGATGCACCATCCGGCCCCTAGGCACCCGCCCCCAGGCTGCGATCGAGATCATCACGGGACCGGGCGTCGACACGGTGTCGCCACCAAGCAGCGGACAGCCGAACGCAGCCGCGTCCTCGCCGAGGCCACGCGCGAACTCCGACAGCCACGCCTCGTCCTTCTCGCGCAGCGCCAGCGTCAGGACGAAGCCGGTGGGCACGGCGCCCTTGGCGGCGAGATCGGACAGGTTCACGCGCAGCGCCTTGCGCGCGACGGTGTCGGGGGGATCGCTGGCGAGAAAATGGACGCCTTCGACGATGGCGTCGGTCTTGACGACGATGTCGTCACCATTGGCCGGAATGATCGCGGCATCGTCGACGAGGCCGAAGGCGCCGGGGTCGGTCGCCAGCGGCTTGAAATAGCGGGCGATCAGGGAGTCTTCGCCGGAGGGGTTGTGGGTCACGCGCTCGTCCCCCACACTTTGCACACTCTGCTGTCATCGCCCGGCTCGACCGGGCGATCCAGTACGCCGCGGCCCTTCCGTATCCCTTGAACGTCTCTGGAATACGGGATCACCCGCCGTCGCGGGTGATGACAGTCGAGGAAAGAGACTGGCATCGCGCCGGTTCGCAGCGATCGTGCTCCGGCGCCCCCCATCGCTACTTCGGCCCCATCTCGTCGGCTCGGTATTGCCGGGCGAGTTGCTCCAGCACGGCGTTGACCATGCCGGTCTCGTCGCGCTCGACGAAGGCATGGGCGATGTCGACATATTCGGACACGACGACCCGCGCCGGAATGTCCTTGCGCCGCTCCAGCTCATAGGCGCCGGCACGCAGCACCGCGCGCAAGATCGCCTCGATCCGCTGCAGCGGCCAGCCGCGCTCCAGCGCATTGTCCAGCACGGGATCGATCTTGGTCTGGTCGCGCACCACGCCGGAGACGATGTCGCGGAAGAAGGCGGCCTCGGCCGGCAGATACTGCTCGCCCTCGACCTCGTTGCCGAGCCAGTGGCTCTCGAACTCGGCCAGCACGTCGTTGATGCCGGCGCCGGCGATGTCCATCTGGTAGAGCGCCTGCACGGCGGCAAGCCGCGCCGCGCCGCGCCGGTTGGCCTTCCGATCGTTTGCTCTGACCGGGCCCTTGAACGGTTTGTTGCTGCTCTCGGCCATCTCAGCCTCGCGCCAGACGGCGTTTGATGCGCAGCACGGCGAGCGCGGCCCGCGCAGCATCGCCGCCCTTGTTCATTTCCGAGACGCGGGCGCGCGCCCAGGCCTGGTCCTCGGTGTTGACCGTCAGGATGCCGTTGCCGAGCGGCAGGCCGCGCGCCACCGACAGGTCCATCAGCGCCCGCGAGGACTCCTGCGACACGATCTCGAAATGGATGGTGTCGCCGCGGATGACGCAACCGAGCGCGATCGCCGCATCATAGGGCTTGCCGTTCTTGGCGGCCGCATCGAGCGCAATGGCAATGGTCGCCGGAATCTCCAACGATCCGGTGACCGTGAGAACATCATAGCCCACGCCCGCCGCCTTCAGCTCGGCGGTGGCGCCCTCCAGCAGGGCATCCTGAAGATCGTCGTAGAAGCGGGCCTCGACGATCAGCGCCCGGGCGCCGGAGATGTCGGTCTGGTCTTTGAGCGGCGCGCGCCGTGCGTCTGCCATGGTTCTGTTTCCATTGTCTTCAGGTGCCTCGTCCCAAGGGAGCGGCCATCCGGCCGCCTCGCGAAGGGCGAGATGAAATCGGCCTCATGCTGCGAGACGACACATCAGCGCCTCCTCGCAATCAGGGCTGGCCTTGTAGGCGCCAGCGCCCTCAAAGCCAAGACGGAAAGCCCCCTTCGAGGCTACTTCATTTCCGTAAGGCGCGCGGCATAGCGCGCCATCAGGTCGACCTCGATATTGACCTCGCTGCCGGCCTGCCAGGACGACAGCGTGGTGACCGACAGCGTATGCGGAATGATCAGCACCGAGAAGGCCAGTTCGTCGACGGTGTTGACCGTGAGCGAGACGCCGTCGAGGGTGACTGAGCCCTTGGTGGCGATGAAGCGCGCCAGATCCCGCGTTGTCTTCAGCACGAACCGCGCCATATCAGGCAGGTCGTCGCGGCTGACGATGGTCGCGATGCCGTCGACATGACCCGAGACGATGTGACCGCCGAGTTCGTCGCCGATCTTCAGCGCCCGCTCCAGGTTCAGCTTCGTTCCGACGCGCCAGTGCTTGGCCGTGGTCAGCGCCAGCGTCTCCGCGGCGGCATCGACCTCGAACCAGGTCTTGCCGTCGGTGAGGCCCGACTGCACGACCGTGAGGCAGACGCCGTTGTTGGCGATGGACGCGCCATCGGCGATCGTGGCCTGGTCGTAGCTGCAGGCGATGCGCAGCCGGTGCAGCTTGCCCTCGGTCCGCGGCGTCAGGCTGACGATCTCGCCGATGTCGGTGACGATGCCGGTAAACATTACGCGCGCTCGTAAATCGTAAGGGTGTCGGGATCGAGCGTTTCGCTAGCACGAACGCGATAGGCCGGCGACTGCGTGATTGCGGTCAGCGGCAATGCATCCAGCGCAGCGATCCCGTCCGCTCCGATCTCCCCGGGACCACGCAGCAGCCAGATTTCATCGACCAAGCCACTTGCCATGAAAGATGATGCGACGCGGCTGCCGCCTTCGATCATCAAACGGGTGATGCCCTTCTCGGCGAGCGCCTTGAGCACGGCGGGTGGCTCCAGTGCCGACGGTGCGACCTGCGGCGGCAGGCGGATCACCTGCGCGCCGGCGGCCCCCAGCTTGGTCGCTGCGGCGGGCTCCGCCACCTCAGAGGCAACGAGCCAAAGCGGCGTCGTCCGCGCTGACTGCACCAGACGGCTGGCGGTCGGGAGGCGCAGGACGGGGTCGAGCACGACACGGACCGGCGAGCGAGATTCCATGCCGGGCAGCCGGCAGGTCAGCAGCGGATCGTCGGCGATCGCGGTGCGCACGCCGATCAGGATCGCGTCGCTCTGGGCACGCAACACATGCACGCGCGTCCGCGCCGCTTCGCCGGTGATCGCGACCGGCGTGTTGCCCGCGGCTGCAATCTTGTCGTCGGCCGAGACGGCAAGCTTCAGGATCACATGCGGCCGCCCGTCGCGGATGCGTCGGAAATGACCCGAATGGTCGCGCTTGGCGTCCGCCGAGCAGAGGCCGACCTCGACCTGGATGCCGGCAGCGCGGAGCTTCGCATGTCCCTGCCCTGCGACCTCTGGATTGGGATCCTCGATCGCCGAGACGACGCGGCTGATTCCGGCTGCGATGACAGCGTCCACGCAAGGCGGCGACTTGCCGACATGCGAACACGGCTCCAGCGTCACGTAGAGCGTGGCGCCTTTGGCTGCCTCCCCGGCACGGCGCAGCGCCTCGGGCTCGCCATGAGGACGTCCACCGGGCTGGGTCCAGCCGCGGCCGACGATCACGCCGTCCTTGACCACCACGGCACCGACGGCGGGATTGGGCCAGGTCCGCCCCAACCCGCGGCGGCCGAGCGTCAGCGCGAGCTGCATGAAGCGGCGGTCGGCGTCCTTCTGAGCCTTCAGCTTCTCGCCGACCTGATCGACCAGAACCCGGAAGATCATTTGCGGACCGGCGCGAGGCGCGGTGCTTCGTCCTCCGCCGAGAGCTCGCCGAGCACGGCCTCGAAATCCTTGGCCTCGCGGAAATTGCGGTAGACCGAGGCGAAGCGGACATAGGCCACGTCGTCGAGATCGCGCAGATGCTCCATCACGATCTCGCCGATCGCCTCCGAGGACACTTCCGACTCGCCGCCGCTCTCGAGCTCGCGCACGATCGCCGAGACCATCTTCTCGACCCGCTCCGGATCGACCGAGCGCTTGCGCAAGGAGATCTGCACCGAGCGCATCAGCTTGTCGCGGTCGAACGGCACGCGGCGGCCGTTGCGCTTGATCACGGTCAGTTCGCGCAGCTGCACCCGCTCGAAGGTCGTGAAGCGGAAATTGCAGGTGACGCAGACCCGCCGCCGCCGGATCACCGAGGAATCCTCGGTGGGGCGGGAGTCCTTCACCTGCGTATCGAGACTGTTGCAGCTCGGGCAGCGCATTTCGCGTTAAGCCTTACTGATAGATCGGGAACCGGTCGGTCAGCGCCTTCACCTTCTCCTTGACCGCAGCTTCCACCAGCGGCGCGCTGCCGTCCGGCGCCTGTGCGATCGCGTTCAGCACCTCGGCGATCAGGCTGCCGACCTGCTGGAATTCGGCGACGCCGAAGCCGCGGGTGGTCGCCGCGGGGGTGCCGAGACGCAGGCCCGAGGTGACGAACGGCTTCTCGGGGTCGAACGGGATGCCGTTCTTGTTGCAGGTGATGCCGGCGCGGACCAGCGCCTTCTCCGAGACGTTGCCCTTCAGGGCCTTGGGCCGGAGGTCGACCAGCATCAAATGGTTGTCGGTGCCGCCGGAGACGATGTCGAAGCCGTGCGCGCGCAGCGATTCCGCCAACGCCTTCGCATTCTCGACGATGTTCTTCGCGTAAGTCTTGAACTCCGGCCGCAGCGCCTCGGCGAAGGCCACCGCCTTGGCCGCGATCACATGCATCAGCGGACCGCCCTGCAGGCCCGGGAAGATCGCCGAGTTCAGCTTCTTGGTCAGCGCCTCGTCGTTCCAGAGGATCAGGCCGCCGCGCGGGCCACGCAGCGATTTGTGGGTCGTGGTCGTCGTGACGTGGGCATGCGGCACCGGCGAGGCATGTACGCCGCCGGCGACGAGACCGGCGAAGTGCGCCATGTCGACCAGGAGGTAGGCTCCGACGTGGTCTGCGATCTCGCGGAAGCGCTTGAAGTCCCACGGGCGCGAGTAGGCGCTGCCACCGGCGATGATCAGCTTCGGCTTGACCTCCTCGGCCTGCTTGGCGACCGCATCCATGTCGATCAGATGATCGTCACGGCGGACCGTGTAATGCGCGGCCTTGAACCACTTGCCGGACATGTTGACCGGCGAGCCGTGGGTGAGATGGCCGCCGGCGGCGAGGTCGAGGCCCATGAAGGTGTCGCCGGGCTGCAGGAGCGCCAGGAACACGGCCTGGTTCATCTGGCTGCCGGAGTTCGGCTGGACGTTGGCGAAATTGGCGCCGAACAGCTTCTTGGCGCGGTCGATCGCGAGGTTCTCCGCGACGTCGACCCATTCGCAGCCGCCATAATAGCGCGCGCCCGGATACCCTTCCGCGTACTTGTTGGTCATCACCGAGCCCTGGGCCTCCAGGACCGCCCGGCTGACGATGTTTTCCGAGGCGATCAGCTCGATCTCGTGTCGTTGCCGACCGAGCTCACCCTTGATGGCGGCGGCGATCTCGGGATCGGCCTCGGCCAGGGTGGCGGAGAAGAAGGAATCGACTGACGAGGCGGGCTTGGCGCTGGAAGCGGTCATCGGCGGAATATCTCCACGTCCGCAAGGCCTTAGGTGGCCTGCGGTCGGTTCAGTGAAGTCGGTCGGAAAAGACCCCTGCCCTTACCATATGGGCGGCGGCAGGCCAAGGGACAGACCAAGCGGTTGCGGGTCAAACCGGATATTTGCGCCAGATATGGTGGACGAGGTCCGGAGCAAGCCCTGCTCAAGCCCCGCCGCAGGAGTGCCAGCTCTCCGATATCTGCCACGTTTCCTTGGTCCGGAGATTGGTCGCCTTGTAGATTCGCCCGCGATCATCGCCGGGCGGGCACTGCTTCGGCTTCGAGACGGTGCAGAGACGCACGGGATCGCCCAGTTTGGAATGGGCCACGGCGGCGTTCCACTCTGCGTCGATCTGCTCGGCACCGTTCTGGTACAGCACGTGCTTCCCCGGATCCATCATGGGATCACCATCCTTGTCGACCTTTTCGCTGGAGTTGAACGGGGTCGGCGACAGCGGCTCATCAAACCGATCAGCAATTTTCGTGATCGTCGTCGCTGCGCAGGCGCCTATTCTGGCCAGTGCTTCTCGACTGTTCGGTCCCTTCTGGGGTTAAACCGTCTCAGCCATACTCCTCGTGGGCAGGCTCAGCTCACCGCACGCGAAGGCCAAGATTCCTGCCACGACAATGACTCGGGACACCAAATGCATCGCCCCCCAAATACAAACAACCTGCATGAAACCGGACGGTCTCATACAGGTTGTGAGGCAAGCGCGCGGCGAGCAATGCCGCACCGAAAGAAATCAGAGGCCGGTGTAGCCCGCCTTCACCGGATCGACGCGGCCATCGAGCTGACGCAGATAGGTCAGGCCGCATACCGTCAGGCGGTGCGGATCGCGCTCGCCGGCTTCGAACAAGGTCTGGATATAGGCGCTCACCTTGCGGCGCGCCTCGTCGCTCGCCGCGGCGGTGCGGTTCGCCAGCAGGTCGTAAGTGTGCATGATGCGATCGATGGCGGCTTCCATATCATCCCCTCTTGAACGTCAGGCCGTCAGGCAGACTTGAACATCGAGATCGCCTTGTTGGCGAGCTTGAGCTTGTTGAATTCTCCGCGGTGAATCAGCTGAACAATGATGTCGACAAGTCTCTCGTTCGGCGCGAACTCCTCTGGCAGCTCGCCGGAGAGACGCAGATAGTTGGAGGCGATGGCATAGGCATCCCCAACCATCGCCACGTTCATGACTTGCATTCCGGCATCGTGCAGCATGGTCCGACCTCCGGTCCAGGGACATAAGCCCAGGAGCCTCGATTGGTTCCAATTCGGACCGGGGTTTTTGCCAAGGTTTTTGCCAAGGCGAACAAGAAAACGCCGGCCCGAAGGGGCCGGCGCAAGAACGACTTCCAGACGATCAACGGCTGTCCGGTTTTGGCTCTCGATGTCTGAGCCGGCTCAGCCGAAACGGTGAGACTGGCTCAGAGGCGATACAGGATCTGGTCGGTCCAGAACCGCTCGAGACGATGCAGCGACTTGTTGAGCGTGGAGAACTCCTCGCTCGAAATGCCGCCGACCTGCTCCACGGTCTTGACGTGCTTCTGATACAGCGAGTCGACGATGCGGCGGATCTCCTGCCCCTGCGGGGTCAGGCGGATGCGGACCGAGCGGCGATCGACGCGCGAGCGCTGGTGATCGAGGAAGCCGAGCTCGACCAGCTTCTTCAGGTTGTAGGAGACGTTGGAGCCGAGATAGTAGCCGCGCGTGCGCAGCTCGCCCGCGGTCAGCTCCTTGTCGCCGATGTTATAGAGCAGCAGCGCCTGGACCGAATTGATATCGGAACGACCACGGCGGTCGAACTCGTCCTTGATGACGTCGAGCAGACGGCGATGCAGCCGCTCCACCAGCGTCAGTGCTTCCAGATAGAGCGACTGCACGGTGCCGCCCTGGCCCGGCGCAGCAGTCTCCACGGCCGTCGCAACGGCTTTCATCATGACACTTCCCCTGTCGTCGTTTTTGTCGACTTATTCGACGAAACTTTTGTCCCGTCTGATAGAACGAACTTAAGGGGCGTGCTTTGAAGATCGCCTTAAATAAGAGCATAAAGAGAGAATGAATCGCGGAGAGTGAATCCTCTTTTAATTCAGTAATTACAGAGGCTTTTGCAATAGTCCGTTGACGGTCGAGGGGCGATGTTCGCGGTTCGTTTCACCCACCTGTCGCATTACAAAACACGCTTGGGTAGCGCCGCTAAGGTCTCTGTAACGGCTGTGGCAGACGCTCTTAAGGTGTTCGAAACATTACTTGCATCGCGCTGAAAAGATTTACAGCGTGCAACGAATTTTCCGCACGACCTATGGTGGCCGCTCCCGGGCCGCCATCCAGGCCAGCACGAGGTAGGCGGCGAGCATGACCGCCTCGCCCGCGACCACCAGCAGATTGCCGCCATAGATGCCCGGGAACATGAGCTCGATGACCGCCATCGAGACGACCGTGGTGAGCCACACCACCGCGCCCCACGGCGTGGCCAGCCACAGGCCCACGGCGGCGACGAGCTCGATCACCGCGAAATAGACCGTCGCGGCCTGCCAGGCCATCGCCTGGTTCTCGAACGCGTCGTCCTCGCCGCCGATGAAGCCGGTCACCTGGGCCCAATGGTAAAGGCCCTTGGCAATCGAGAGCATGGCCATGACCCGCAGGAACAGCACGAGCCGCCGCGTCCAGACATTGTCGTCGCTCTCGCGCCGATCCGAGGACATGGCGGCAATCGACATGGCGGCGTTGTCACGCGCCAGATCTCGCGCCGAGGGAATCTCAGCCATGGCAGCTCGAGCAGAACAGGCGGGTCGTCATTGGGGCCTCTCAAGACCAGGAGCATGGCGATTCTTGGCCGGCCGGACCGTGAAATCAACCGGGCCGGAAATCAACCGGGCCGCTTGCGTCAGGTCAAGTGACGGGCGACGGGCAAAGTGCTACAGATTGTTGGAATTACAACAAGTCAAAATCCGGCTCGCCGGTCAGCAAGGAGCCAGCCCTCATGGCGATCAAATTCGGGCGCCCGATCGACCTGCGCGACACCGCGCGCAATCCGGCCACTGGACTGACGCCGGCGCTCGACCTCACCATCCGTCCCCGCCGCAACCGCAAAGCTGAATGGGCCCGCCGGCTGGTGCGCGAGAACGTGCTCACGACGGACGATCTGATCTGGCCCCTGTTCGTGGTGCAGGGCGACCGGACCCGCAGCACCGTCGCCTCGATGCCGGGCGTGGAGCGGCTGAGCGTCGACGAGATCGTCCGCGACGCCGAGCGCGCCGCCAAGCTCGACATTCCCTGCATCGCGCTGTTCCCCTATACCGAGCCGTCGCTGCGCGACGAGCACGGCTCCGAGGCCTGCAATCCGGACAATTTGGTCTGCCAGGCGGTGCGTGCGATCAAGAAGGAGTTCCCGGAGATCGGCGTGCTCTGCGACGTCGCGCTCGATCCGTTCACCAGCCACGGTCATGACGGCCTCATCAAGGACGGCCGCATTCTCAACGACGAGACGGTCGCCGTGCTGGTGCGCCAGGCCCTGGTCCAGGCCGAAGCCGGCTGCGACATCATCGCGCCGTCGGACATGATGGACGGCCGGGTCGGCGCGATCCGCCAGGCCCTGGATCAAGCCGGCTTCCTCGACGTGCAGATCATGGCCTATGCGGCCAAATATGCCTCCGCCTTCTACGGCCCGTTCCGCGACGCGATCGGCTCGGCCAAGACGCTGACCGGCGACAAGCGCACCTATCAGATGGACAGCGCCAACTCCGACGAGGCGCTGCGCGAGGTCGAGCTCGACATCGCCGAGGGCGCCGACATGGTGATGGTGAAGCCAGGCATGCCCTATCTCGACGTCGTCAGGCGCGTGAAGGACACGTTCAGCATGCCGACCTTCGCCTATCAGGTGTCGGGCGAATACGCGATGATCACGGCCGCCGCCAACAATGGCTGGATCGACGGCGACCGGGCGATGATGGAAAGCCTGCTGGCGTTCAAGCGTGCCGGCGCCGACGGCGTGCTCACCTATTTCGCCCCGCAAGCTGCCGAGCGGCTGCGGCAGCAGCGCTGAGGAGGCGCCAGGATCTTTCCGAGACCCCCACGCTCCTTGAGCGGGCCGCTCCTTTCGCCTGCGCGGGCCGCCGGCTCGCGAAGTTCTGGCTTACAAGTCGCGAAATAGCCGGAAATTTGCCGCGCCCCGAGCAAGAACAGCCCTTGCAAGCGCAAGAGGGGTTCCCATGTCCTGGGTGCCAATCCGGAGGGCTTATTCATGGCGTATATGGGTTCAGGCGATAGCAATGGCGGTCCCGGTGCTCGGCCACACGCTTACGATCCCTATCAGCAGCCGGAATTGTTTCGCGGCGTGCTGACGCGGCGGATGATTGCGTTCCTGATCGATCTCCTGGTGCTCTCGGTCCCGGTGATCCTGGCGGTGATCTTCATTGCCGTGTTCGGCGTGGTCACGCTGGGTCTCGGCTGGGCGTTGTTCTGGCTGGTGTCGCCGGCTGCGGTGATCTGGGCCATCGTCTACTACGGCGCAACGATCGGCGGGCCGAACTCGGCGACGATCGGCATGCGGGTGATGGATCTGGAGGTACGGACCTGGTATGGCGCGCCGGGCTATTTCGTGCTCGGTGCCGTGCACGCGGTCTGCTTCTGGATCTCGGTCTCGGCGTTGTCGCCGTTCGTGCTGCTGATCGGACTGTTCAACAGCCGCCGCCGGCTGCTGCACGATTTCGTGCTCGGTACCGTCGTGATCAACACGTCCGTGCGCTCGCAACTGACTGAACCGGCTCGCACCTGATGAGACGTCCGGTGGCACTGCAAAAGCGATTGACCGGCCGCCTCCGGAGCGCAATTCTGTTGATGATCGCCTCGGAGGCTCACGACGTTCCTTGACCCAGCATTCGCGTGACACCCCGCAATTCTACCTGACCGCGCCCTCGCCCTGCCCCTATCTGCCGGGGCGGCAGGAACGCAAGGTGTTCACGCATCTGGTCGGCGACAAGGCGACCGATCTCAACGACCTCCTGACCCATGGCGGCTTCCGCCGCAGCCAGTCGATCGCTTACCGGCCGGCCTGCGACCAATGCCGGGCCTGCGTGTCCGTCCGCGTGATCGCCAACGAATTCCGCCCCTCGCGCAACTTCCGCAAGGTGCTCGCGCGCAATTCCGATCTGGTCGGCGAGCAGCGCAGCGCCGTGCCGACCTCCGAGCAATATTCGATCTTCCGCAGCTATCTCGATCAGCGCCATCGTCATGGCGGCATGGCCGACATGACGGTGCTCGATTACGCCATGATGGTCGAGGACAGCCATGTCGAGACGCGAATCATCGAGTACCGCCGCCGCAATCTGAGCAACGGTCCGAATGCCCGCAGCGGCGAACTGGTCGCAGTGGCGCTGACGGACGTGCTCAGCGACGGCCTGTCGATGGTGTACTCGTTCTTCGACCCCTCGGAGACCACGCGCTCGCTCGGCACCTTCATGATCCTCGACCACATCGCCCGGGCGCGGCGCCAGGGCCTGCCCTACGTCTATCTGGGCTACTGGATCGAGGGTTCGAAGAAGATGGACTACAAGAGTCGCTATCTGCCGCAACAACGTCTCGCGGCTGCCGGCTGGCTGCGCGTGGATGCCGAAGGCGACACCGCGCCCGAGCCGCAGGACTAGAGGAGGCGAATAGCGAATGGGGAGTAGCGAATAGAGCGCTTCGAACGTCCCTATTCGCTACTCCCCACTCGCTATTCGCCTCTCCTCATCATCCCGTGGCCAGATCCCACACCAGCTTGGTATTGAGCGCAATGATCACCACCGCGATCAAGGTCGCGAGCGCCGTCAGCCAGCGCGGCGCCACGAACTGCCCCATCTTGGCCCGGCTCGCGGTGAACAGCACCAGCGGCACGATCGCGAACGGCAGTTGCAGGCTGAGCACGACCTGACTGAGGATCAGGAGCTGCCCGGTCGCCTTCTCGCCGGCCCAGATCGTCACCACCACGGCCGGCACGATTGCGATCATGCGGGTGATCAGCCGGCGCAGCCAGGGCGCGATCCGCCAGTGAAGAAAGCCTTCCATCACGATCTGACCGGACAGGGTCGCGGTGATCGTCGAATTCAGGCCGCAGCACAAAAGCGCGATCGCAAACAGCGTCGGTGCCAGCGTCGACCCGAGCAGCGGCGCCAGGAAGGAATGCGCCTGATCAAGCTCGGCGACGTCGCGTTGTCCGGTCCGGTGGAACGTCGCCGCCGCCAGGATCAGGATCGAGGCGTTGATGGTCAGCGCAAGGCACAGCGCGATGGTCGAATCGATCGTGGAGAGCGTGATCGCCTCGCGCTTGTCCTCTGGGCTGTCGCCGTAGCCGCGGGTCTGGACCAGACCCGAGTGGAGATACAAATTGTGCGGCATCACGGTGGCGCCGAGAATGCCGAGCGCCAGATAGAGCATCTCCGGGTTGGCGATCAGCTGTCCGCTGGGGACGAAGCCTTTCACCACCTCGGCCCAGTCCGGCTGCGCCATCGCGATCTGGATCGCGAAGCACAGCGCGATGATGCCGAGCAGCGCGACCACGAACGCCTCGATCCAACGGAAGCCGAAGGCCTGCAGCGCCAGGATCAGAAAGACATCGAGCGCGGTGACGCAGACGCCGATCGACAGCGGCAGCCCGAACAGCAGGCTGAGACCGATCGCAGTACCGATCACCTCGGCGAGGTCGGTGGCCGTGATCGCGATCTCCGCCGACAGCCACAGCGGCAACGAGACCCAGCGCGGCGTCGAATCGCGGCACGCCTGGGCCAGGTCGCGGCCGGTGGCGACGCCGAGCCGGGTGCACAGCGACTGCAGCACGATCGCCATCAGGTTGGACAGCAGCGCGACCGACAACAGCACGTAGCCGAACTTGGCACCGCCGGCGAGCGAGGTCGCCCAATTGCCGGGGTCCATGTAGCCGACCGCGACCAGATAGCCGGGCCCGAGAAAGGCGAGCAGCTTTCGCCAGAGCGACCCCTTGGTTGCGGTTCGCACCGTCGCGAACATGTCGCCGAGAGAGGGCTCACCGCGCTCACCGCGCCAGCCGGAGCGGCCGTCGCTGGGCTGAACCAAGGCTTGCAGTTGCGAAAGATCTGACGGTTTTGCGTCCATTCCGCTATCCTGAACGAAACCGACCTTTAATGCAACTGATTTGCAAGTAGAGGAGCGCTGCAGGCGGGTGCCCGCGAGCGTTGGTATTAATCCAATACCATTCCATCATGGCAGCTGCTCGCCCTTGCCGATTCGCGAGAGCGCCTGAAGCACACACGAATCGGCGCGGCCGGGTCCCCGTCTCCCCACTGACCGGATCCAACATGTCTGCCCACCTTGGCCTCCGACCGATCTCCAACGCGCCTGTTCCTTGCAAGATCTGTGACGGTCCTGCCGACCTCTACGGCGTCGTCGACATGAACCGCCCATGCCAGACGGCGCATGCGTATCGCGCGCCGCTCTCGGGTGTGCCCATCTATTACCGGCGCTGCGCGGACTGCGGCTTTCTGTTCACCGACGCCTTCGACGACTGGAGCATCGAGCAGTTCAAGACCCACATCTACAACGACGGCTACGAAGCCGTGGATCCCGACTATCGGGTCAAGCGCCCGACCGACAATGCGGCGGCCGTCGCCCGCTTCTGGGCGCCACACAAGGCCGGCATGCGGGTGCTCGACTTCGGCGGCGGCAACGACGTGTTCTGCACCGGCCTGCGTGCTCAAGGCTTTGCGGAAGCGGTCACCTATGATCCGATGGTGGCCGAGCACGCCACCCGCCCCGATCGCAAGTTCGATCTCGTCACCTGCTTCGAGACGCTGGAGCACGTGCCCGATCCGCTGGCGACGATCGGAGCCATGGCGGCCTGCGTGGCCGAACCGGGCGCGGTGTTCTACTCGACACTGACGCAGCCCGACGACTTCGACAGCCAGGGCATGTCCTGGTGGTATGTCGCACCGCGCAACGGCCACATCTCGATCTATACCAAGCATGCGCTGGCGCTGGCCTGGCACCGGTTCGGATTCAAGACAGCGCCGCTGAATGCCGGCACGCATCTGGCGTTCCGCACGCTGCCCCCGGAATGGGGATTAGCCGAGGCCCCGACCGCGGCATAGGCCGTCCGCAGCACGACGGCCGATACCGGAGATCAGGAAGCGGGTGGGCGCAAGGAGGCGGCGTGGTGATGATGGCCGCATCATCACATCAGGTTCCTCTTCATGCCTCCTTCTCACGCCCTGCCCGCCGGCTTCCACCGCCTCGCCTGGTCGAACCTCACCGCGCAATCGGCCGAGCAGATCGCGCTCGCCGCAGCACCGATCGTCGCGGTACTCGCACTCGGCGTTGGCGAGGGCGCGACCGGCCTGCTGCAGACGGCGCTGACAGCTCCCTTCGTGCTGTTCGCGATCCCTGCGGGGCTGCTCGCCGACCGGATGTCGCGACGGCTGCTGATGGCCCTGGCAGAGACGCTTCGCGCGCTCGCGCTGCTCGCGATCCTCATCGCCTTCGCGTCCGGCGCGCTCACGCTGCCGCTGCTGGCGGCGCTCGGATTCGCGGCGGTGTGCGGCACGGTCGTGTTCAGCGTCGCAGCGCCTGCCCTGGTGCCGAGCCTCGTCGCCCCGGCCCAGTTGGCCCCTGCGAATGCGCGCATCGAGCTTGCCCGCACCATCGCCTTTGCCACCGGGCCCGCGCTGGGCGGCATGCTGGTCGGCTGGATCGGCGGCGCTCCGGCCTTCGGCTGTGCCGCGGCGCTCTCGCTGATCGCAGCCATGTGCCTGGCCGGCATCGCCGAGCCCGCCCGCGCGCCGGTGCCGCGCCGCCATCCGCTCGCCGACATCCGCGAAGGCGCCGCCTTCGTGCTGCATCATCCGCTGCTGCGGCCGGTGTTCGTCACCCAGTTCATCTTCAACACCGCGCATTTCCTGCTGCTCGCGGTGTTCGTGCCCTATGCGGTGCACCGGCTCGGCCTGTCGGCGGGAGGCGTCGGCACGGTGCTGTCGATGTTCGGCGTCGGCATGGTGTGCGGCGCGCTGCTGGCGACGCGCATCATGCGGCGGCTGCCGTTCGGCACCGTCATCGGGCTCGGCCCCGTCACCGGCTTCGCCGCGGCGCTCATCATGGCACTGACCACGTTCGTCCCCTCGCCCTACCTTGCCGCCCTCAGCTTCTTCCTGCTCGGCGCCGGGCCGATCCTTTGGGTGATCTCGACCACGACGCTGCGGCAGTCGGTGACGCCGGCGGGCCTGCTCGGGCGGGTCTCGGCCATCAACATCCTGAGCTATGGCGCCCGTCCGCTGGGCTCGCTGCTCGGCGCGGTCGTCGGCGGCCGTTACGGCGCCGATATGTGTCTCTACCTCGTCGCCGCCATCTTCGGCCTGCAGGCGCTCGTCATCCTCGCCTCGCCGGTCGTCGCGATCGCGCGCCAGCCGGAGCCGCAGCCCGCCTAGCGATAGACCAAGATCGGTACGGTCGAATGCGTCAGCACCTTCAAGGTCTCGCTGCCCAGGATCGCCGAGACGCCGCGCAGCCCATGCGAGGCCATCAGCACCAGATCGCAATGCTGCTTGCGCGCGGTCTCGACGATCGCCTCATAGGGCTTGTCGTGCTCGACGCAGAGCGTGGCGCAGGCGACGCCGGCCTGCTCGGCATCGTCCTTCACATGATCGAGGTATTTCGCGGTCTGATCGGCCACCAGCGACTTGTATTGCGCAAGCGCCTTGGTCGCAGCGTGGGGATCGACGACCAGCGAATGCAGCGGCGTCGACACCACCAGCGCCGTGACCCTGGCCCCGGTCGCCTTGGCGAGCGCGATACCGTGCTTGATTGCGGCCTTGGAAAGGTCGGACCCATCGGTCGGCAGCAGAATATGTTTGTACATGAGCTTTCACCTCCCGGCAGAGGATGCTGGGCAGACTCGCTTCTGCGGGGCATTGACGTGGGTCAAGGGTGCGACATCTCGTCCGCCAGGTAGTTCTCGTAGGCCCGCGTGGCCGATGCGCTGCCGGCAAGTTCCGGATCGAGCGTGAAGAGATCCTGCGCGCGGCCGATGCCGCGCAGCGCGTAGCGTCCGGTCGACACCAGATAGCGGCGACCTTCGTCGTCGAGCCCCTCGCAGAACTCGGAGGATGCCAACAGTTCGCGATCGACCGAGCGGCACATCGAGGCGATGCGGCTGACCTCGTTGACGGCCGGTCCCACGACGGTGAAGTCGAGCCGGTCCTCGCTGCCGATATTGCCGTAGAACACCTCGCCGACATGCAGGCCGACATAGGCCGAGGTGACGGGCCGTCCCTCGCCGGCGCGCCGCGCGTTCAGCTTCATGATGTTCAGCCGAAAGCGATGCTCGGCGCGCAGCGCAGCGTGACGGGCCGAGGCCATGTCGCCGCCGGTGAAGATCGCCAGCACGCCGTCGCCGATCAGCTTCAGCACGTCGCCGCCCGACTCGTAGATCGCGTCGATCGATGCCTCTGCATAGTCGTTGAGCAGCGGGATGATCTCGTCCGGCGAGATGCTCTCGCTGATCGCGGTCGAACTGCGCAGGTCGGAGAACCACAGCACCGCATTGATGCGCTCGGTGACACCGCGGGAGATACGGCCGCGCAGCACCTGCTCCGACGCATCGCGGCCGAGATAGACGCGGCCAAGGGTTCGCACGATATCGACCTGCTGCGCGGATTTGATCGTCAGCGCGAGCAGCGGGACCAGGTCGCGCAATGCGCCGACCTGCGTATCGGTGAAGCCGCCGTCACGTCGCGTCAGCCAGTTGGAATAGAAGCAGTCCATCTGGCCGAGCGTGCCGGCTTCCCCGAACCGGTGCACGAAGGCGAGATAGTGCCGATGCCCCTGAGCGGAAAGCTCCTCGATGACCGGAAAATCGAGATGCGCACAATTCGTGAAGTCGATGCTGAACTCGTCATGGCCGTTCTCCAGCATGTGGTGGAAGACCGAGCGCCGCCAATTCTGTGCCGCCTCTCCCTCATTGCTGGAGCCATATTCAAAGCTGTCCGCTTCGTTCGTGTCGAAATCGTTCCAGCGGAAGCCACGCCCCTCGAAAATCGGATGCAGCGTATCGATGATCGCAAGGCTGCGCGACAATTCAAGCCCGGCCACGCGGCAGCGCTCGCAGAAGCCGCGCAGGATCTCATTTTCGGGCATGCCGGTCAGGCTCTGAGCCACGAGCCAGTTCGCCACTTCGAGACGGGTCGCCGTGTCCATGGTTTCAGCTCATCAACGCGTCACGATCCGGAAAGCTTCAGGCCGGCCGGCTCACCACCTCGCCGTCCTCCTTGGTGAAGGAGGAGACGGGATGATCGAGCAGGTCGAGCACAAGTTCGGACGGGCGGCAGAGCCGCGCGCCCTTGCTGGTCACCACGATCGGCCGGTTGATCAGGATCGGATGCGCGAGCATCGCCTCGATCAGCTGGTCGTCGGTCCATTTGGAATCGCCCAGCCCAAGCTCGGCATAGGGCGTGCCCTTTTCGCGCAGCACGTCGCGCACCTTGACGCCCATCGCGTTGATCAGCGCAATCAGCTGCTCGCGGCTCGGCGGGCTTTTCAGATATTCGATCACCTCAGGCTCCTCACCCGAGGCGCGGATCATCGCGAGCGTGTTGCGCGACGTGCCGCAGGCCGGATTGTGAAAGATCGTCACGGGCATGGGCTGTCCAGTCGTTGCGTTCCAAAGGCACATTCCCGTGCCATGCGTCTCACCCCACGCATCGTGTCCCTGATGGTGCGGCCGCGATGCGGGAAATGGTCACTGTTATCACGGCGCCGCCGCCGGCCGGAATGGGAACTCCGCCGGTCGAGGGAAATCGCCGGCGCGCTGTGCAGACTGGCAGGAAGGAACTGACCCATCGCGGCTCACACCACGTCGGCAGGAGCGAGCTTGCAGGCGCAGCCATCGGCCTCGATCTGCAGGGTCGGATGCTGGATGTTGAAGCGATGTGACAGCTCGGCGCAGACGCGATGCAGGAATGCATCATCCGTTCCGCCTGCCCGTACCAGATGCGCCGTCAGCGCGGTCTCGTTGGTGCTCATCGCCCAGATGTGGAGGTCGTGCACCTCGCTGACGCCGTCGAGGGAGGCGAGATATTCGCGCACCTCCGGAAGCGCGATGTCGCGCGGCACGGCGTCGAGCGCCAGATTGACGCTGTCGCGGGCGAGATCCCAGCCGCTCAGGAGCACGACGAGCGCGATGACCAGGCTGACCACCGGATCGATCCACAGCCACCCCGTCCAGATCGTGACCAGCGCCGCCACCACCACGCCGAACGACACGGCGGCATCGGCGGCCATGTGCAGGTAGGCGCCGCGAATGTTGAGGTCGGTGTCGCGGCCGCGCATGAACATCATCGCGGTGGCGCCGTTGATGGCGATGCCGAGCGCGGCGACCCACAGCACGGTGGTGCCGGCCACCTCGCCCGGATTGCGCAGGCGATCGAGCGCCTCGACGGCGATGCCGCCGACCACCACCAGCAGCAGCCCCGCATTGATCAGCGCCGCCAGGATCGAGGCGCGGCGATAGCCGTAGGTATGGCGGTCGGTCGGCCGCCGGCCCGCCAGCCATAGGGCGCCCCAGGCCAGCAGCAGCGACATCACGTCGGACAGATTGTGGACGGCGTCCGAGATCAGCGCCAGCGAATGCGCGGCATAGCCGAACACAAGCTCGGCGATGACGAAGGCCGTGTTGAGCGACACGCCGATCGCAAAGGCCGCACCAAAGCTCACCGGCGCATGGCTGTGGCCGGCATGGCCGTGGGTATGTGAGAGGCCATGATCATGGGAATGGTCATGGCCGTGATGATGAGAATGCGAGTGCGCCATCCAACGTGCCCCCGGGCGATCGCGCGCCTCGCGATCGCCCGCTGCCTGATATAGACGGCCGCTCGACGGATACTATTACGTCGCTACTCGATCGGCCGGTTGAACTTGTTCGACTTCGGCAGCCCCTGCGCGATGCGTCCGGCATCGGCGCGGTTGCCGCGGTAGTCGGCGAGCTCCTTCCAGCTCAGCCCCTGGTCGCGGCCGGCGGAATCCTTCCAGGCCAGTCCCTGCTTCTGCTCGAAGGTGGTGACGTCGGAGAGCTGCGCGCTGGTGTATTTCTGCAGCCGGACGCCGCGGCCGCGCGCCATCTCCGGCACCTGGTCGAGCCCAAACACCACCATCTTGTGGTTGGTGCCGATGACCGCGACCTGATCGCCCGCGACCGTCGTGATCGCGCGCGCTTCCGCCGGCGCGGTCACGTTGAGCACCTGCTTGCCCTTGCGGGTGTTGCTGACGCAATCCTCCTCCTTGACCACGAAGCCCTGGCCGTCCGAGGCGGCAATGAGGAACTTGCGCTCCCCCTTGTTGACGAACATCGACACGATCGAGGCGTCCTGGTCGAGGTCGATGAACATGCGGATCGGCTCGCCGTGGCCGCGGCCGCCGGGCAGCTTGCCGACGTCCAGCGAGTAGAACTTGCCGTTGCTGGCGAACAGCAGCACCTTGGAGGTGTTCTCGGCGAAGAACGCCTGGCCGAGCTGGTCGTCGGTCTTGAACTGCAGGTTCGACAGGTCGGCGACGTGGCCCTTCAAGGTGCGCACCCAGCCCTTGTCGGAGACGACGACGGTGACCGGCTCGCGCTCGATGAAGGCTTCTTCAATAGCGGCGAGATCGTGCTCCGGCGCGTCGGCGAAATTGGTGCGGCGCTTGCCGAGCGGCGTCTTCGGCCCGAACATGTCGCGGACCGTCTTGACCTGCTCGCCGACCTTGGCCCATTGCAGCTCCTCGGATCCGAGCAGCGCATTGATGCCCTTCAGCTCGCCGCGCAGATTCTTGTCCTCGGTGCGGATCTCCATTTCCTCGAGCTTGCGCAAGCTACGCAGGCGCATGTTGAGGATGGCCTCGGCCTGCACCTCGGTGAGCTTGAACGTCTTCATCAGCACCGGCTTGGGCTCGTCCTCGGTGCGGATGATCCTGATCACCTCGTCGATGTTGAGGTAGGCGATCAAATAGCCGCCGAGAATCTCCAGCCGGTTCTCGATCTGCTTCTTGCGGTAGTTCGAGCGCCGCAGCAGCACGTCGCGCAGATGGTCGAGCCATTCGCGCAGGCACTCGGCCAGGCCCACCACCTTGGGGATGCGGCCTTTGATCAGCACGTTGAGGTTCAGCGGAATCTTGCTCTCGAGATCGGTGAGCCGGAACAGCGATTCCATCATCAGCGCCGGATCGACGTTCTTCGACTTCGGCTCGATCACGAGCCGCACGTCCTCGGCCGACTCGTCACGGACGTCGCCGACCAGCGGCAGCTTCTTCTCGTTGAGCAGCTCTGCGATCTTCTCGACCAGCCGCGACTTCTGCACGAGATAGGGAATCTCGGTGATGACGACGATCCAGGTGCCGCGGTTGCCCTCCTCCTGCTTCCACTTGGCGCGGACACGGAACGAGCCGCGGCCGGTGGTGTAGGCCTCGATGATCGACTCCTTGGAATCGATCACGGTGCCGCCGGTCGGGAAGTCCGGCCCCTTCACCCAGCGCAGCAGCGCGCGCGACTTGGCGTCAGGCTTCTCGATCAGATGCAGCGCGGCGTCGCAGAGCTCCGCGGCATTGTGCGGCGGAATCGAGGTCGCCATGCCCACCGCGATGCCCTGGGCGCCGTTGGCCAGCAGGTTCGGGAAGCCGCCGGGCAGCACGACCGGCTCCTTCGACTGGCCGTCATAATTCGGCCGGAACTCGACGCCGTCCTCGTCGATGCCTTCCAGCAGCAGACGCGCGACGTCGGTCATGCGCGCTTCGGTGTAGCGATAGGCCGCCGGATTATCGCCGTCGATATTGCCGAAATTGCCCTGGCCGTCGACCAGCGGATAGCGCGAGGAAAAGTCCTGCGCGAGGCGGACCATCGCGTCGTAGATCGCCTGGTCGCCATGCGGATGGAACGAGCCCATCACGTCGCCGACGATCTTGGCGGATTTCTTGAACGCCGTGCCCGGGTCGAGCCGCAGCAGCCGCATGCCGTAGAGGATGCGCCGGTGCACGGGCTTGAGGCCGTCGCGCGCGTCCGGCAGTGCGCGGTGCATGATGGTCGAGAGCGCGTAGGCGAGATAGCGCTCTTCCAGCGCATCCCGGAGCGTCACCTCGTGAATCTCGGCTGGTTCCGGCGGAATCAGTGATTTTCCCATTCGCGTTGAGCTTTCAGTGGGTTAGCCCTTGAGCCTGAGCTAGCGTGAACGATTTGGGAACAGGCTTTATGCGATGATGCGCTGGGGCGCAATGACGGCCCTGCCCGGTTCCCCGAGGAAAAAGCCGGGACTTCGGCCGCGGAACCGCAACCCGGACCGGAAATTATGCAGTTCACGTGACGCCGACGCATGTCGCAACGCTCACGGATTGAGCAGCCGACCCGCGTCCCGTTGAGGTGCAACGATGTCGCACACGAGTCTGTGTAGCTGAGATCGTCACCCGCCGTCGCTAAGGTGACGGCGCTCATCCTCGCCGACGCAACGGCCCTGCGAGGAGAGCCATCGCACCGCGCCTTGAACGCGGCAGATCCCATCCAGTGAGAAAGGCAGATGCTCCATGAGCTCAGGATTCGTGACGACATCGGACGGCACGCAGATCTTCTACAAGGACTGGGGATCGGGCCAGCCCATCGTCTTCCACCACGGCTGGCCGCTGTCGTCCGACGATTGGGACGCGCAGATGCTGTTCTTCCTCGACAAGGGTTTTCGCGTCATCGCGCACGACCGGCGTGGTCACGGCCGCTCCAGCCAGACGGAGACCGGCAATGAAATGGACACCTACGCCGCCGATGTCGCTGCGCTTGCCGCGAAGCTCGACCTGCGAGACGCGATCCATGTCGGCCACTCCACCGGCGGCGGCGAGGTCGCGCGCTACGTCGCCAAGCACGGCAAGGGCCGCGTCGCCAAGGCCGCGTTGCTCGGAGCGGTACCACCTATCATGCTGAAGACGGCGAGCAATCCCGGCGGACTGCCGATCGAGGTGTTCGACGGCTTCCGCACGGCGCTCGCCGCCAACCGCGCGCAATTCTTCCTCGATATTCCGACCGGCCCGTTCTACGGCTTCAACCGCGACGGCGCCAAGGTCTCCGAAGGCGTGATCCGCAACTGGTGGCGCCAGGGCATGATGGGCGGCACCAAGGCCCATTACGATTGCATCAAGGCGTTCTCGGAGACCGACTTCACCGAGGACCTGAAGGTGATCGACGTGCCGGTGCTGCTGATGCACGGCGAGGACGACCAGATCGTCCCGATCGACGATTCCGCGCGCATCGGCATCAAGCTGTTGAAGCATGGGACCTTGAAGACCTATCCGGGCTTTCCGCACGGTATGGCGACCACGCATGCCGACGTGATCAATGCCGACCTGCTGGCCTTCATCAAGGGGTAGCTCGATCATTGCACTTCGCCGAATGCGCATTCCGATGCCGATGAAGCGATAGATCTCAAATCTTGCTCGTTATGGCCGGGCTTGTCCCGGCCATCCACGCAGCCTGCACACGCCGAACGACGTGGATGCCCGGGACAAGCCCGGGCACGACGAGTTCGGGGCTACCATTGATCCACTATCTCAATTTCCGCGTTGGAAACGTCGTCCTGCCTTCTCGCGACGCGCTCCGCGCCCGAGCTATCAGGATCGATCACCCTCATCTAACAGAGGGCGCAGGGAAGGCCGGACCTCGACTGAGGCCCGTGGCCCGCCTGCGAAAAAAAATGCAGGCGGCAGGTACCACAGGTCAGCCGGACGACCCGGCCCTCCCTGTGCGATGGGCTTACGAGTTATACGCAGTCTCCCCGGTGTCCGGCTTGTGAGCCACCGTCGCCCCTGGGATCATCACCCACGGACTTGGCGCCAGCATCGGGGCGCCAGGACGCTGCGATTTCCTCGTCCTGCCGGACACGTTCGTCCGCGCGCACATGCACGCTGCGATCCGACAGGCCACCGCTCCCCGCTTCCTACGTCTCGTGACGATCGCGATGCGCCCCTCATGTGGAGGCGGGATGCCGGGAAACATCGTCCTGATTTGCCCGACGACACAAGCCGTGCGGACTGCGGCAGATTGGCTCGACGGGCAATTGGCGCATGGGAGATCGCGCAATTCTGCATATCAGAAGCGGGACCACGCAGCTCAGCGCAACCGCGGGAACCGATAGCGCCCAAGGCGCGTTCTCTCCGCATCAACGTAATGCGTATGCGATATCAACCGAAGCACGACCTGCTGGCGGGCATCTTTGCATGAAGAATTTTTCCGATGCGTCCTTTTCGCCTGATGTCATCGCACTGATGACCGAAGCCCTCAACGCGTCGGTCGCCGCGCTGCCTGAGCCGGTGAGTTCGACGAACGTGAACCTGCTTGCGGAAGCCGTGCTGCGGGCCGCCAAGGCCGGCGAGCGCGACGTCACCGCGATGCAGCGGCTCGCGCTGCTCGAACTGCAGATCATGCCGCGCATGTAGAGCGGATCACAGGCTTTCCTACAGTCGTAAAGCATTCCCAATGCGCTCACTTCGGGACCTCTTGGTTCGAGATGCGCCGCACGCGGCGCTCCTCACCATGAGGACGTCGGATCGCGCCTGACGCGCCGCCGGCCTCCATCTTCTATCCCCCGGCCGCTGCGCCACGTCCCACTCGTTCGCAATTGACAAATCTATTCGTCAATGTCTAATTCCCATCACCGCCGACAGAGCGGAGCAAAACGGGGAGGATCTTCATGCGACGGCAGCTGCTCGCCTGCGCGTTCCTGGCAACGACATCATTCATCGCGACAGGCGCTTCAGCCCAGGTTTCTGACGACGTGGTGCGGATCGGCGTACTCACCGATCTCTCGAGCTGGGGACGCGACAACAGCGGGCCGGGCTCGGTCGAGGCGGCCAAGATGGCGGTCGAGGAGTTCGGCCCCAATGTGCTCGGCAAGCCGATCGAGATCATCAGCGCCGATCACCAGATGAAGACCGACGTCGGAACGACGGTCGTGCGCGACTGGTTCGACAACGGCAAGGTCGACGCCGTCGTCGACATCCCCAACTCCGGCATCGCGATTGCCGTGCACAACATGGTGCGCGAGCGCAACAAGATCGCGCTGCTGTCCGGTCCCGGCGCGAGCTCGCTGACCGACGAGCTGTGCAGCCCGAACACCGTGCATTTCACCTATGATACGTATGCGCTGTCCAAGGTGACGACCTCGGCCGTGATCGGCCAGGGCGGCAAATCCTGGTACTTCATCACCGCGGACTATGCCTTCGGCCAGCAGTTGGAGAAGGACGCCACACGCTTCATCAAGGAGCTCGGCGGCACCATCCTCGGCGGAGTCAAGCATCCGACCAACACCGCCGACTTCTCCTCCTTCGCGCTGCAGGCGCAGAGCTCCAAGGCCGACGTCGTCGCCTTCGCCAATGCCGGCCAGGACACCGACAACGCGATCAAGCAGTCCGGCGAGTTTGGCCTGGTCAAGGGCGGCCAGAAGCTGGTCGGCCTCCTGATGTTCGACACCGACGTGCATGCGATCGGGCTCGAGGCCGCGCAGGGCACCTACATGACCACGGCGTCCTATTGGGCGATGGACGAGGCCACCCGCGCCTGGTCGAAGAAGTTCTACGCCCGCGCCAAGGTGATGCCGACCATGATCCAGACCGGCGTCTACGGCTCGGTGCTGCACTATCTCAAGGCGATCAAGGCGGCCGGCACCGATGATCCCAAGGCTGTCATGGCGAAGATGCGCGAGCTGCCGATCGAGGACACCTTCGTTCACGGCGGCAAGTTGCGCGAGGATGGCCGGGTCATCCGCGACATGTACCTCGCCCGCGTCAAGAAGCCGTCGGAGTCGAAGGAGCCGTGGGACTATCTGGAGATCGTCAAGACCGTGAAGGGCGAGGATGCGTTCCGGCCGGTCTCCGAGTCCAAGTGCCCGTTGCTGAAGAAGTAGGAGCGCGCGCATGAGCGGAGCCGATACCAAGGACGGCGACAGCTATGATTGCGACGTGCTGGTGGTCGGCTCCGGCGCGGCCGGGCTGTCAGCGGCGGTTACCGCCGCCCATGCCGGGCTGAAGGTCCTCGTCACCGAAAAGGAGCCGCGGTTCGGCGGCACCACCGCGCGCTCCGGCGGCTGGCTGTGGATCCCCGGGACCTCGCTGGCGAAGGCGTGGGGCATTGACGAGCCGCCCGAGCTGGCGCGCAGCTATCTGCGTCATGAAGCCGGCAACAGTTTCGATGCGGCGCGGGTCGATGCGTTCCTGAGCAAGGGCCCGGAGGCGGTCGACTTCTTCATCAGCAAGACGGCACTCAAGTTCGACATGCCGCTGACCTTCCCTGACTATCACGCCGAGGCGCCGGGCGGCACGCAGGGCGGCCGCTCGATGGTGACGCGGCCGTTCGACGGCCGCGAGCTTGGGCGTCACATCGAGGATCTCGGCCAGCCGCTGCCCGAGCTCACCGTGTTCGGCATGATGCTCGGCTCCGGCAAGGAGATCATCCATTTCATGCGCGCGACCAAGTCGCTGGCGTCCGCGTTCTATGTCGCCAAGCGGCTGTCGAAACATGCGCTGGACGTGCTACGCCATGGCCGCGGCATGGCGCTCACCAACGGCAACGCGCTGGCAGGGCGGCTGGCGAAATCCGCGTTCGATCTCGGCATTCCCTTGTGGCTGTCGTCGCCTGTGGCGGAGCTGATCCGCGACGGCGATGCGGTGCGCGGCGCCATGGTGACGCGGCAGGGCCGGCGCATCCGAGTGAATGCGCGGCTCGGGGTGGTGCTTGCCTGCGGCGGTTTCCCCCATGATGTCGAGAGGCGCAAGGCGATGTTTCCGCATGCGCCGACCGGACAGGAGCATGTCTCGCCCGGCCCTGTCGGCAACACCGGCGACGGCTTGCGGCTGGCGGAAGCGGTCGGCGGCCGGGTCGAGGACGGCCTGCCGCATGCGGCGGCCTGGGTGCCGGTCTCCGTCACCACGCGCAAGGACGGCAGCAAGGGCGTGATGCCGCACTTCATCGACCGTGCCAAACCCGGCGTGATCGCGGTGACCGCGGACGGCGTGCGCTTCGCCAATGAAGGCAATTCCTACCACGACTTCGTGCAGGCGATGGTCAAGGCGGCCAAGCCCGGCCGCGAGATCGCGGCCTGGCTGATCACCGATCACCGCTCGTTGCGCCGCTACGGCCTCGGCTGCGTGCCGCCGTTCCCGATGCCGCTCGGGCATCATCTGAGTACCGGCTATCTCAAGCGCGGCGCGACGCTCGTCGAGCTCGCGCGCGTGGCCGGCATCGATGCCACGTCGTTGGAAGCAACCGTCGCCGCCTTCAACGCCGATGCGGCGCTGGGCCAGGATCCGACCTTCGGCAAGGGCTCGCGCGCCTACAATCGCTACCAGGGCGATGCGCTGCACGGGCCGAACCCGTGCGTGGCGCCGATCAAGGGCGGGCCGTTCTACGCGATCAAGATGGTGATCGGCGATCTCGGCACCTATGCCGGCATCCGCACCGACGAACATGCCCGCGCGCTCGATGCGCAGGGCCAGCCGATCGAGGGGCTGTATGCCGCCGGCAACGACATGGCGAGCATCATGGGCGGCAACTATCCCGGCGCCGGCATCACGCTGGGCCCGGCGCTGACCTTCGGCTACATTGCCGGCCGGCATCTCGCCGAACGCGCCAGGCAAAGGAGCGCCGCATGAGCGACAGTCAGATGTTGGCCGGCAAGCTCGCGCTGGTGACGGGCGCGGCGCACGGCAATGGCCGCGCGATTGCGCTGGGGCTCGCCGGCCGCGGCGCCGATGTTGTCATCACCGACATCGACTTGGACGGCGCCGAACGCTGCGCCGCCGAGATCCGCGATCACGGCCGCAAGGCGTGGGCACATCGGCTCGACGTCACCGACGCCGCGGGCTGCACCGCATTGGCGGCGCAGTTGCGCACCGAGGTCGGCGCCATCTCCATCCTCGTCAACAACGCCGGCATCATCATTCGCGAGGGCATCGACTCAGCCCGCGCGCCACAGAACTGGCAGCGCGTGCTCGACGTCAATCTCAACGGCGTGTTCAACGTCACCTACGCGTTTCTCGCCGCGTTGCGCGCGACGCGCGGCACCATCGTCAACATCGCCTCCGTCGCCTCGTTCATCGGCATCAGCAACACGCTCGGCTACTCGCCCTCCAAGGGCGGCGTGAAGTCGCTGACCCAGGCGCTGGCGCGCGAGCTCGCCGCCGACGGCATCCGCGTCAACGCGATCGCGCCCGGCGTGATCGCCACCGCGATGACGGAGTCGACCCGCAACGATCCCGAGCGGCTCGCCGGCTTCATGAGCCGCACGCCGCTCGGCCGCGTCGGCCAGCCCGAGGAGCTCGCGGGCCCGGTGGCGTTCCTGGTCTCGGACATGGCGTCCTACGTCAACGGCGTGACCTTGCCGGTCGACGGCGGCTTCCTGGCGGTGTAGGCACGGCGCCGGACCAGGGGGCACAACGAGACATGGGACGAGAGAGCCGCGGCATCCAGTCGATCGAGGTCGGCGGCACCCTGCTGCAGGCACTGGCGCGCAGCGGCGAGCCGATGATGCTGCGCGACCTCGCGCGCGAGGCCGGGCTGCCGCCCGCCAAGGCGCATCCCTATCTCGTCAGCTTCTCGCGCATCGGTTTGATCGAGCAGGACGAAACCACCGGACGCTACGAGATCGGCCCGCTCGCGCTCGAACTCGGCCTGATCAGCCTGCGGCGGCTGTCGGCGGTACGGATCGCAACGCCGAAGATCGCCGCGCTCGCCGGGGCCATCGATCACGCGGTGTCGCTCGCCGTGTGGGGCACCAACGGCCCGACCGTGGTGCGGCTGGAGGAGCCGAGCCATCCGGTGCACATCGTGATGCGCGTCGGCTCGATCATGGCGCTGCTGGAGACGGCAACCGGCCGGGCCTTCGCGGCGTTCCTGCCGCCGAAGACCGTGAAGGCCGCGCTCGACGCCGGCCTCGACCATCTCGGCGTCGGCTACAATCCGAAGCGCGCGCCCAGGAGTCCGAAGGTCGCGGAGATGCTGGCCGAGGTGCGCGCGCAGGGGCTCGCGCGCGCCGTCGGCGATCCGCTGCCCGGCGTCAATGCCTTCGCCGCACCGGTGTTCGATCACGCCGGCCACGTCGCGCTGGTCATCACCGCGATGGGCCCGGCCGGCACCTTCGATGCCGGCTGGCAGTCACCGCTGGCGATGCGGCTGCGTGCCTGCGCGGCCGAGATCTCCAAGCAGCTCGGCCACGGAATCGCGCAGCCGTGACGCTCAGGCCGCGACCGAGCGCTTCTCCGGCCACGGCTCGGCCCACGCCGGCAGCCGCATCAGGCCATCGAGCCAGCGCACGATGTTCGGAAACGACTCCATCGGCATCTCGGCCTCGCGCCAGTCGGTCGCCATCGACGCCGCCGCGAAATCGGCGATGGTGAGCCTGTCGCAGGCGATGTGGCTGCGCGCCCGCAGATGCGCATCGAGCACGGCGGCGAAGGTCTTCAGGTTGGCGACCTTGCCGGCCAGCGCGGCACGGTCAGGCACACCGAGGCCGAACGTCTTGCGGACGATGTGCTCGAAATAGAACGGTCCGACCGCCGGCGCCCAATGGCAGTCGTTCCACGCCAGCCAGCGCAGCACCTCGATCTGCTCCTGCGGATCGCGCGCCGGCCACATGTCGCAGCTCTCGCGAATGCAGAGGTGCGCCATGATGGCGGTGGACTCCCACAGCACGGTGTCGCCATCGACCAGCACGGGCGCCTTCATGTTGGGGTTGAGCGCGGCGAACTCCGGCGTCTTCAGGCCGCGGCTGATGTCGATGAACTCGGCGGGAACGCCGAGATGCTTCACCAGCGCCAGCACGCGGCGCGGCGCCTGGGCCTTGATCCAGTAGATCTTCATGACGGGTCTCCATCTCCTGTGCCTTGAAGACGAACGTAGCAGCACCGGATCGACAGCGACGGAGCAAAAATTCAGCGACGGTTCCGTCGACTCGTACGGTTCCCGTAGCGTCACATTGCGCGCACCGCCGCCCGTGCGGTGAGAATGCAACCCGGCAGGAACGTCCCCTCCAGCGAACGCTTGCCCGACGCGCCGCCGCCGCCGAAGCCGGCCGCTTCGCCGACCGCATAGAGGCCGCCGATCGGCGCACCCGTGGTGTCGAGCACCCGGCTCTGCAGATCGGTCTTGAGGCCGCCGAGGCTCTTGCGGGTGATGAGTTGCATGTGAATGGCGATGTAAGGCCCGGCGCCCGGCGCCTGCAGCGGCGCAGGCTTGCAGGTGCGGAGCTTGTCGGGCCCCCATTGCCGCGCGTGCAGGATGCGGCGCAACTGGTCGTCGTTGTGGAGCTTGTCGCCATTCCCAAAGTTCGCGTCGAAGGCGTCGGCGGTGGCCTGCAGCACCTCCGGCTTCACGTCGCCGGTGCCGGTCAGCGCATTCATCTTGGCGGCGAGACCGGCCAGCGTCTCGTCGACCAGGAAATGCCGGCTCTCGCGCTGCATCTGCCTGACCAGGCGATGATTGCCGAACAGGGTCTCCTTGAGGAACATCGGCATCTGCCGGTCGCGGATGCGCGGATTGTGCTCGGCGCCGGAGATGGCGAACTCCTTGGCGGCGATGCGCCAGTTCAACAGATGCCACGTATACGGTTTCTCCTGCGCCGCGACGCGCTGGCACAGATCATGGGTGTCGAAGCCGGTCACCAGCGGCTCGGGCCCGATGCGTTCACCCCTGTGATTGAGCCACAGCGCCGATTTGCACGGCACCAGCGACAGGCCATGGCCGTCGAAATGCGGAAACGGATGCGGGATGCCGGCGGCGTAGTTCCACATCTCGCCGGCATGCGTGATCTCGGCGCCGAGCGCCTCGGCCGCGTGGTGATGCAATTTGCCATCAGAGAACGGATGCGCGCCATTGAGCATCGCCTGCGGCAGCGGCCGGCTCTTCAGCCAGTTGGCGCGGGCCTCCTCGTGGCTGCCATTGAGACCGCCCATCGCCAGCACCGTCAGCGGCGCGGCGATGCGGATTTCGGCGCCCGTCTCCTCGTTGACGGCAACCACGCCCGATACGGCGCCGGCAGCGCGATCGAGGCTGACGACGCGGTGACGGTGCAGCACCGTCAGCCGGCCGCCGCTATCGGCCGCACGCATCGCTTCGATCATCACGCGCGTGAGCCGCTGCGAGGTGCCCCAGACGATGTGATAGCGCGGCAGCGCATTGCCGTCGCCGTGCCGGCCGCGCTCGACCCAGTTCACCGCCGGCATGAAGGTCAGGCCGTGCGACAGCAGCCAGTCGTAGACCTCGCTGCGCGAATGCGCGACGTAGTAGCGCGCCCATTGCAGCGGCCAGTGCTCGGCGGCATCGAGCTCGCCAAACCTGATCCAGTCGCGCAACGCGATCTCGGGCGTATCCGGGATCTTCATGCGCGCCTGCAACGGCGTGCCGACCAGCGCCATGCCCCCGAACGCCCACAGCGCCAGCCCGCCGAACCGCTCGGGCGTGTCCCGGTCCACGATCGTCACCGACTTGCCGGCGCGCAGTGCCTCCAGCGCGGTGACGATGCCGGCGAGACCGCCGCCGGCGATGACGACATCGGATTGCAGCGTCGCGCTCATGTCACGGCGCGATCTTGCGCTTGAGCATCCGCGCCACCGGCAGCGGGACGCGGTCGAGCGATCCCAAGAGGTGCGGCAAAAGCTTCAGCTTGAGGCCGGTCAGCGCCGGCGGCACCATGGCCTCGATCAGATGCGGCCCCGGCCGCGCCAGCGCTCCCTGCAACGCGCTGGTGAATTCGTCCGGCGTGCTGACGCGGGTCGCGCGTACGCCCATGCCGTCGGCGATCTGCGCGAGCTTGAGGACCGGTCCGTGAAGGTCGAGCTGCGCCCGCGCCTTCGGTCCGATCTCCTCGGCGCCGACCCGCTCCAGCTCGACGTTGAGCACCGAGTAGGACGCATTGTTGAAGATCACGGCGGTGACGTTGAGCCGCTCGCGCGCGATCGTCCACAGCGACTGGATCGTGTACATCGAGCTGCCGTCGCCGATCAGCGCGATCACCGGCCGGTCCGGACAGGCGATCGCCGCCCCGATCGCATTCGGCAGCCCCTGCCCGATGGCGCCGCCGGTCAAAGTGATCAGATCGTGGCGCGGCGCGCCCGCGGTGAATTTCGACAGCATCAGGCCGGAGCTGATCGCCTCGTCGATGATGATGGCGTTCTCGGGCAAGAGATGACCCACCGCCTTGCAGACCTTTTCCGCGGTGAGCTTCTTGCCGCGCGGACGTCCGGGCCGCGAGGCCGGTGACAACGCCGGCGTGGCGCGCGCTGCCTCCAGGGCGGCGGCCAGCCTGGTCAGGCTGCACGCGGCGTGCTGTGCCGGCGTCGACAAGGTCAGCACCTTGCAGCCGTCATGCGGCAGATAGCTCTTCTTGCCGGGATAGGCGAAGAACGACACCGGCGCCTTGGCGTCGACCAGGATCAGCGTGTCGATCTCCTTGAGCTGGATCTGCGCCATCTCGGCGAGATAGGCGATCCGCTCGACGGCCGGCAGGCCCGCTCCACGCTGCATGCGTGTCGGAAAGGTTTCGGCGTAGACCTTCACACCGCAGGCCGCGGCGATGCGCGCGGCCGCCAGCAGCGATTCCTCATGCAGCGCCGTACCACCGAGCAGAAGCGCGCTGCGGCCGCCCGCCTTGATCGCCGCGGCGACGGCCTGCACGGCGGAATCGTCGGCTGCCGCCGGCGGCTCGATCACCGGCGCCGGCTCGGCGACGCCGCCCTCCCCCCAGGACACGTCGGCCGGCAGGATCAGCGTCGCGACCTGCCCGGGCCAGGAGCACGCCGCCTTCACGGCCGCCACCGCGTCGCGGCACAGCTCCGACGTCACCTGCGAGGTCCAGACGAATTCCGGTGAGACGTTGCGCGCGACGGTCTCGATATCGGACTGGAGCTGCGCGTCATACGGGACATGATAGGTCGCGTGGTCGCCGACGATGTTGACGACGGGCACCTTGCCCTTGCGCGCATTGTGCAGATTGGCGAGGCCGTTGCCGAGGCCGCAACCGAGATGCAGCAGCGTTGCCGCGGGCGTGCCGGTCATCCGGGCGTAGCCGTCCGCAGCACCGGTCGCCACCCCTTCGAACAGGCACAGCACGGCGCGCATCTCCGGCGCGGAGTCCAGCGCGGCGACGAAATGCATCTCGGAGGTGCCAGGATTGGTGAAGCAGACCCGAATGCCGGAATTGACCAGGGTCCGTATCAGAGCTTGTGCGCCGTTGGGCATGAGAAAAGCCTGTTGCGGGGAAACTGCCGCAGCTCGGGGCGACTTGGCCGGCCCCGCCATGGCATTTCCCCTGTTTATATTTGCGCCATTTTGGAATTGACGGTCTCAGAAATCCAATGAATTGTTATGGCTTGATCAATGATTTCGGTGCATCGATGTACACCCCCACCCTGCGCCAGCTGCAGCAGTTGGTCTACCTCGCGGAAGAGCGGCATTTCGCCCGGGCGGCCCAGCGCGCCCACGTCACGCAGTCAGCGCTGAGCCGCAGCTTGCAGACCCTCGAGGACGCCGCCGGGATGCGGCTGTTCGACCGCAGCTCGCGCTCGGTGGAGATCACACCGGTCGGCGAGCGACTGGTGGCGCGGGCCCGCTCGCTCCTGTCGAGCGCAGACGACCTTGGCCGCGAGATGCGCCTGCTGCGCTCGGGAGATGCCGGCGAGGTGACGGTGGGCGTCGGCGCGTTCACCGGGCTGACGCTTCTGCCGGATGCCATGGCGCGGCTGTATTCGGAGCACCCGTCCGTGCGCATCATCGTGGTGCAGGACAATTGGCGCGCCCTGATGGAGGTGCTGCAGCAAGGAAAGCTCGATTTCTTCCTCGCGCACATCACCGACATCCGCGCCGACGACAGCCTCGACATCGAGCCGCTCGGCGGCCTTCCAGGACACTTTTACTGTCGGGCAACTCATCCGTTGGCGCGCCGACGGGAGCTTTCGGCACGCGAACTCGCCGGCCAGCACTTCGCCTCCGTTGCGCTGCCACCGGAATTCAGCAGGCGCTTGGAAGCGCTCATCGCTGCGCCGGAGGGCCGCGGCTTCGACGTCGCGCTCGAATCCGAGAACGCGAGCCTGCTGGTGCAAATGGCCATTCGGTCCGACATCGTGCTCGTCGCGGGCGATGCCGTTCTCACCCACGAGCTGGCCTCCGGGCAGTTGGTCCGCCTGAACGTGGCCGAACTGAAAGAGCCGCGCGCGTCGGACCTGCTGATGGCGCAGTTCGGCATCCTGCGGCTGAAGGGACGGACCCTATCGCCCGCAGCGATGATGCTGATGGACCTGGTGCGCGCGCAAGCTGCGCGAACGCTGACCGGACCACGCCGGCCGCCCGCTCCCCGCGTCGCACGTGACATGCATCGGTCTCGACCCGTCCCACGCAAGAAGCCGAGCACAACCGGACGTAATCAATCGCATCATCCCACCAGGGGCAAAGCCTGACTCGGTCGCCGGCCTTGCGCAATCATCTGCTGGCCGCGCTGCGGGACAGCTCCTGCAGAAGCCGTATCGCCTGCTCTCCCTGCGCTTCCGAGACGAACAGGTGATCATGATGAAAGGCCGAGACAGCGTTGACGCTGATTCCCGCCCCTGCGAGGCAGGTCGTGACCGCGGCGAGGAAGCCGACCGCATCGAGCGCTGATAGCACCGACAGCGTGATCAGGCGCGCGACGAACTGATACGGCAGCCCGACCTGCTCGGCGTCCTCGCGCCGGACGATCAGCGTGATCCCTTCGCGCTCTCGAAACAGCATCAACGGCGTCAGCTCGACCGGGACGTCGTGATGCGTATCGACAGTGCAGAACACGAATACGCCGTCCTGCAGCTCGGGAGCCATCGTGCGCAGCAGCGTATCGAGGTTGGGTTCGCCCGCCATGGATCCTCGTCAGTTCGCCGCCAGGCGCTCGCGCCCATGCGGCACGGTGAAATCCTGCAGCGGCCCGACCGGGACGATGCCGGTCGGGTTGATGGTGCGATGGCTCTCGTAGTAGTGCCGCTTGATGTGCTCAAAATTCACTGTCGCGGCAATCCCCGGCCATTGGTAGAGATCGCGCGTGTAGGCTGAAAGATGCGGATAGTCGGCGATGCGGCGGATGTTGCACTTGAAGTGGCCGACATAGACGGCATCGAAGCGGATCAGGGTCGTGAACAGCCGGATGTCGGCCTCGGTCATGGTGTCGCCGAGCAAGAAGCGGCGGGTCGACAGCCGCTCCTCCAGCCAGTCGAGCGTGGCGAACAGCGGGCCGATCGCCTCCTCATAGGCGGATTGCGTGGTCGCGAAGCCGCATTTGTAGACGCCGTTGTTCAGCGTATCGTAGACGCGCGCATTGATGGCGTCGATCTCATCGCGCTGGGCTCGCGGATAATAGTCACCTTGCCTGGCGCCGACGCCGTCGAACGCCGAGTTCAGCATGCGGATGATCTCTGATGACTCGTTGTTGACGATGGTGCGGTTTTGCTTGTCCCAGAGCACGGGCACGGTGACGCGGCCGGAATAATGCGGCTCCGCGGCGGTGTAGACCTGATGCAGAAGGCCGGCGTGATTGACGCTGTCGGCCACGACGCCCGGACCCTCGGCAAACGTCCAGCCCTGCTCGCGCATCAGCCAGTGCACGACCGATACCGAAATCATGTCATCGAGCCCCTTCAGCGCGCGCATGATCAGGGTGCGGTGAGCCCACGGGCAGGCCAGGCTCACATAGAGATGATAGCGGCCCGCTTCGGCCTCGAAGCCGTCGGTACCGGACGGGCCCGGACGGCCGTCAGCCGTGACGAAGCTTCGGAACGCCGAATCCTTGCGGATGAAACGGCCGCCGGACGCCGCCGTGTCGTACCAGACGTCGTGCCATCGGCCGTCGACCAGGACTCCCATGACGCTCTCCTCTCACACCGTGGCCTGGGCGGAGGGCGGCAATGTGCCGCCCTTTTGCCTTGGTCCCTCGCATGACAGGAGTACACATCACTCCGCCGCTGCGCCAGCGGAGAGCCCGCGCTTCAAGGCACGGCTCCGCCGAAACACGCGGTCACGACTGGAACGGGATGGTGCGGCCCGGCTGCGCCGCCTGTTCCCGCGTATAGGAGACGCCGTGCACCTTCACGCCCGCGGCATTCAACAGGGTGATGATTCCGCCGCGGTTCGACAGCGCGACCGGCGCGACGATGGGCACCACCAAGGTGGCGCCGCGCGCGATCGTGCCGCTCAGTTGCATGGCGTTCTTCTGCCTGTCCTTGATCTGCCAGCCAGTGAGATCGACGTCGACATCGGCGGTGTTCAGCAGCGTGACCGTCTCGTGCTCCGGCGTTCGCACGTCGTTGACGTAGGCCGCGATGATCCGCACCAGCCCATCGGGCACGTCGAGCGGCGGAATGTGGTCACGGTCGGGAGGCGTATGCGGCGCGTTCGGGTGATCGGGATCGGGCGGAAGGATGACCCTTCCGCTGGCATCGTCCGAATGCCAGGCCTGGGTCTGGAATTTCAGGAAGACGGCGACCCATTGCTGCTGGTCGGGAAACTCGAAGAGCAGTCCGCCATCCTGCCAGGGACCGTTGTCCTTGGCGTATTTGCCGGGCGGATTGCCCTGGTTGAAATGGATGTCGTGGATGCCGCGGCCTGGCTTGAAGCCGAAATAGCGGTCGGCCTTGTCCTCCGGTCCCCATGCGACGCCGAAGGCATAGATGAGAGCCGTCTCGTCCGACATGGCGCGCTGAACGTAGGCGTCGATCTTCTCGTTGAGATCGTTGTCGGGACCCGCAGCCGACAGCGGCAGCGGCTTCAGCTCCCATGGCTGCATCAGATTGCCCCGGATGAAATCGAGTGCCACGCCGCCGGGCTTGCTCTCCAGCGGATGCAGCCCTTCCGAAAACGCCTTCAGGCCATCGACGATCGGATGTTCGAAGCGCGAGCGGACCAGGAATTCGACCTCGCTGCCATCCTGGGAGCGGACATTGATGGCGATGCGATAGAGCTCACCATCGGCAGAGACCTGCACCTGATAGTGCGGACTGCTTCCCGTCGCCAGACGATTGTTGATGGGCCGACCCTTGAGAAGCGAATAGTCGTTCAATGGCATGGTCGTCTCCAAACCTGTCCGTAACGATATCTAGGACGAGAACAGCAATCGATCGCGTTCGGCCTGCGACCCCTCGACATAGAAGCGCTCGAACCAGGCCGGCTTGCCGGACAATGCGGTCGGCTTGCGCAGCGTGATCGCGGCAGGCGCGGATGCAGCGCGCTGCCGCTCGGACTTGCCGTGGAACGCGTCGCGCATCCGGTTGCGAAACTGCAGGTGATCGAACACGCGGGTGGCCTCGATCGCATAGGAGGTGGCGATCTTTCGGTCCTCGATCATGATGAGATGGTCGCCGTTGCCCTTCTCGCCGCTCGGCGAGAAGTTGCTCGATCCGGTGAACACTTTCGCGGTCGGCAGGCTGAAATCGGTCACCAGGAACTTGTGATGGATGTTACGGCCCTTGCCGCCGGACCATTCGCTGCGGAACGGCTCCGGCGCCTTGCTCGCGAGATAGGCGAAATCGACGAGACCGATCGAGCCGTCGGGCTTGCGCAGCTCCAGGGCGCCGCGCTTGTCGACGGTACCGTAGCTGAAGATCGGCCGCTCCATCACGCGGTCGAACGCCTCCTTGGTCGGACCGTCACCGAGCTGGCTCAGAAATGCGACCGAGTAGAACACCGACGAGGTGGCCTGATCGATCGCGGCCCGGATCGGATTGAGCGAGAGATCAGTGGCCTGATGCGGTGAGAAGCAGAGCTGTACGGTCGGCTTTCCCTCGGTGTGGACGGCGTGCCACTTCTTGGAAAAATCATTCGTCCGGAAGGCCGAGGGGTCCTCGAAGGCGATGTCGAACATCTCGCCGAACAGCCCGGCGACGTCCTGCGAATGAAAAACCAGCATGTTGTTGGCCTGAATATAGAGGCCGCGGAAGGTGAAATTGGTCGAGCCGCACAGCACCTTCTCGGGCTTGCCGTTGCGGCGCGTGATCAGGACCTTGTTGTGCTGGAGATTGCTGAAATGCGTGCGCAGCACGGCAGCACCCGCCTGCTTGAAGCGTTTGGCGCTGCGCGATTCCGCGCTGCCGGGCAGCTTGTGGCTGTTATCCTTGGCGTTGGAGTCGTCGATGATCGCGCGCAGCCGCGGGCCGAACTGCTCCAGCAGGCCGATCACGTCGGGCTCATTGAGGTCATAGGCCATCACGTCGAGCGTGAGCCCGGGATCCGCCAGGGCCTCTTTCAAGAAGCTGAACAGGAGGTCGTAGGCCTCGAACCCCAGCCACTCGTAGACGCTGTCGCCGGCCTCGTTGGCGAGGTCGAGCTTCTCGAAGCTCGGCCCGTCGCGGCTCTCGACGGGGATGATCTCGGCATTGTTGCCGAACTGATCGCGATAGGCCTGAGACGAGGCGAAGTTGCGGGTGAAACCGATGTCGATGAGGCCATCATAGGTCACGGCGCTCTGCGTGATGTCGAGCGAGAGGCTGGTCCCTGCCACGAGCGTGCCGTCGTTGCGCATGTGCTGCTTGGCGACGCGATACGTATAGACTCCGTCCTTGGGCCGGTAAGGAAAATGGATCCAGCGGAATTTCTGGAACGGCGCCTCGGTCGACGGGAAATTCCGGTTGCCGTCGACCTCCGCGCCGGCCCCGGCCGGATAGGAAAACGCGATCCTGTTGCGCAACTGGGAAAAATCCCGCGCGCCCGGCGACTTCACCTCGATCGAGAATCCGACCAGATCGGGTTCGGGCTCGGCGACGTCGAAGCCGATCATCGTCATGCGCTCTCCACGCCACAGCTTGGACGTGAACCCGTTGCTGGATTTGCTGTTCTCGAAATCGCTCATGATCGAAATGCCCCACGGTGATGAAAAAAGGCGCGCACGAAACGCATCTCGCCGAAGGGCTACAATCTTCGCCATGAGCCGCGGACGACGCAACCTCAAAATGATGTGAAACTGGTCATCAACCAGGATTGTTGCATGATCCTACGTCGGTCATGTGAAGGCGGATGTGAATGACGTCACAGTCGGAGACGGTATCCGGATCAGCTTTGCCGTGATGCCGGCGCGTGTGTCGTCAGTCTCGACGTTGGCGAACAAGCGCGAGGGCACATGACGACGAGCGTCGAAAACCGAGGCCTATCGCGGGGCGGGCCTAGCCCGCGTCACGGCGTTGATGAAGCCCTCGCGGGCGTCGGAATGCCCCTGCCCGCGCGGCTCCAACACGTGACGCAGCAGGAACAGGCCGGTCAGCCGGAAACCGTCGAGCAGATCCTGCTGCGACCAGCCATGGCCCTGGTCGCTCTCGCGCAGGAAGGGCGGCAACGGCAGCAGCCGGTCGGCCCATGGCGCGCCGGCCGTGCGCGACACCGCGCCGCCCGACTTCGGGGATACGTAGATCAGGTCCGAGGTCTCACCGGTCGCAGCGCAGGAGTCGAGATCGAGCCCGAAGCCGAGTTCGGCGAGGATCGCCAGCTCGAAGCGTACGATGTGGACGGCGGCGCCACCCGCATCCTCGAAATCATCGAGCGCATGTTCGAGCCGCAGATACATCTCCTCGTGCGGATCGCGCTCCGGCAACAGCCGGGCCAGCGAGGCAAGATGCGTCACGCCGTAGGCGCCGTGTTGCGCGGAGATCAGCCCCGCCGCCCGCAAGGTCAGCGCGTCGATGGCGTACATGCCGAGATGCTCGTCGAGCCGCGCGCGCCAGATCGCGCGCACCGTGTTGCCCGGCTGCAGCACCGGCCGCATGCGCTTGCCGCTCGCCCCGCGCACGAGACCGAGATGCCTGCCATGTTCGCGGGTCAGCAACTCGACGACGGCCGAGGATTCGCCGTGCCGCCGCACGCCCAGCACGATGCCATCGTCGGTCCATTCCATGAAGCGAGCGGTCCCTCGGCAAACACCGTCATTGCGAGCGAAGCGAAAGCATCCGGCACAGCGCAGGACGTCCGGATCGCGTCACGCGCGAGGCGTCGCGCGCGGTCGCAAATTCCGCATGATCGGCGGCATCAGCCCAGCCGTGTCACGCGTTGAACCAGCCGCGCGCATCGCCCGTGAACGAGTAGTACAATCCCATCGTCGTCAGCGCGCAGGAGATGACCTCGATGCCGGCGTCGAGCGTCATGCCCTTCTGACCAATCACCTGCACCAGGAAGATGTCGGACAGCACCAGCGCCGCCAGCAGCACCCAGCGCGGCCAGTTCTTGCGGCGCTCCGCCGCCAGATAGACGAAATAGAACAGCAGCAGGATGACCACCCCGTTGAGCACGGTCTGCGCGGTGATCATGTCCTCGGTTATGTCGAAGGTCGGCGTCCGGTCCGAGACGGCAACAGACAACGCATCCAGCATCAGCGAGATGTAGAGCAGCACTTCGAACCACAACACGTTGCGCGGCACGCTCATTGTCATTCCCTGGGGAACTCGAGCCCCATTTCCCGGTAGCGGTCGGGATCGTCGCCCCAGTTCTCGCGGACCTTCACGAACAGGAACAGGTGCACCGGCACACCGGTGATCTCTGAGATTTCCTTGCGCGACTGCGCGCCGATCGACTTGATCGTCGCGCCGCCCTTGCCGAGCACGATCTTGCGCTGGCTGTCCCGCTCCACGAAGATCGTCTGCTCGATCCGGATCGAACCGTCCTTGCGCTCGGTCCAGCTGTCGGTCTCGACGGTGGACTGATACGGCAGCTCCTGATGCAGATGCGAATAGATCTTCTCGCGGGTGATCTCGGCCGCGAGGTGCCGCATCGGCGCGTCCGACATCTGGTCCTCGGGATAGTGGAACGGACCGGGAGGCACCATCTCCGCCAAGGCCCGCCTGAGATCGTCGACTCCGTCGCCCGAGATCGCCGAGATCATGAAGGTGCGCGCGAAGGACAGCTTCTCGTTGGCAGCCGCGACCAGCGCCAGCAGCTTCTCGCGCGGCACCAGGTCGACCTTGTTGATCACCAGGATCTTCTCGTGCGCGACCGCGGCCGCCTTGTCGATGATGGACTGCGCCTCGTCGTCGATGCCCTTCTTGGCATCGAGCAGCACGCAGACGACATCGGCGTCGTGCGCGCCGCTCCAGGCCGTCGTGACCATGGCGCGGTCCAGCCTGCGCTTCGGCGCGAAAATTCCGGGGGTATCGACCAGGATGATCTGAGACGCGCCTTCGATGACGATGCCGCGGATCAGCGCTCGCGTCGTCTGCACCTTGCGCGAGACGATCGTGACCTTGGAGCCGACCAGCGCGTTGACGAGCGTCGATTTGCCGACGTTGGGCGCGCCGATCAGCGCAACGAAACCGCAGCGGGTCTGGACAGACGGCACTGATTGCTGTTCAGCCGTCATTGCTGCCGCCGCTGACGCCTTCGCGCTCGATCATGACCGATGCCGCCACCTTTTCTGCCGCCCGCTTGGAGCCACCGACGCCTTCAGCGGGCTCCAGGCCCGGCAGATCGACGGCGACGCGGAACTGCGGATCGTGATGCGGTCCGGTGCGCTCGACCTCCCGGTACACCGGGGTCGGCAGGCCCTTGCCCTGGGCCCATTCCTGCAGCACCGTCTTCGGATCGCGCAGCGGGCGCCGCGGCTTGTGCATGCGCTCGGTCCAGTTGCGCTCGACGAATCCCGCGGCGGCCGCGTAGCCACCGTCGAGGAAGATCGCGCCGATCACCGCCTCGCAGACGTCGCCCAGCACCGACTTGCGCAACCGCGCCCCGGCGCCGGCGCCGACCGCGCCGAGCTTGATGTCGTCGAGCAGGCCGAGCGACTTGGCAACGTCGGCGCAGCTCTCCTTGCGCACGAGATCGGCCAGCCGCTTCGACAATTCGCCCTCGTCGGCGCTCGGAAACGAGCGGTACAGCATGTCGGACACGATCAGGCCGAGCACGTGGTCGCCGAGGAATTCGAGCCGCTGATAGCTGTCGCCACGCTTCTTGGACGACTTCAGCGCCGAGACGTGGGTGAAGGCGGTGCTAAGCAGTGACGGATCGGCGAAGTGATGACCGATGCGCGCCTCGATCGCGGCATTGGCGGCCTTGTCCGCGGCCTTGGCGCCCTTGGCCGCGCCGATTCCCGCGCTTTTGGTGCGGCGACTGCCCTTCGCCTTGCTGCGCGGCTTGCCGTCGGGATCGGTCTCGGCAACAAGCTGGGCCGTGTCCGCCGCGTCCGGGCTCGCGATCGCCGATTCGGACTCGACGGTCTTCGTATCCGTCTTGAAGCTCGGCTTCGGATCAGTCTTGGAATCGGTCTTCGACTCGATCTTGGGCTCGCTCTTCTGCTCAGGCTTGATCTCGGACCTCGGCCGCGACGCGGCCTTGGGCGTCGCCTCCAGCGCACCCGTGCCGGGTTGCGGGCTCGATGCGGCAGCCTGCGTCGTCTGGATTTCGGGTGAGTCGTCGATCATCGGACGAATTTGAAGATTCGATTCCAGCGCACCGATACCGGCCAGCGCCAGAACGCCCAGGCATGCTCGCCTTCGGCAATGGAAAAGAAGATCAGCTGCGCGCGGCCGACGATGTTCTCGAACGGCACGTAGCCGACCTGGCTGAGGAAGCGGCTGTCGGTCGAGTTGTCGCGGTTGTCGCCCATCATGAAGAAGTTGCCGGCCGGCACGGTATACACCGCGGTGTTGTCGACATAGCCGTTGTCGACGCAGTCGAGCGTCTCGTAGCTGACGCCGTTCGGCAGGGTCTCCTTCCAGCGCTTGACGCGCGCGGTCGAGTCGGGCTGCCCGCAGGGATCCTCGCCGATGAAATCGGAGAGCCGCTCGCGCTGCACCGGCTTGTCGTTGACGTAGAGCAGCCCTTCGCGCACCTGGATGCGGTCGCCAGGCAGGCCGATCACGCGCTTGATGTAGTCGGTGGTGTCGTCCTTGGGCAGACGAAACACGACGATGTCGCCGCGGCTCGGCTCCGAGCCGAACATGCGGCCCGAGAACAGCGGCGGCGACAGCGGAATCGAGTAGTGGCTATAGCCGTACGAATATTTCGATACGAACAGATAGTCGCCGACCAGCAGGGTCGCCTTCATCGATCCGGAGGGGATGTTGAACGGCTGGAATAGGAAGGTGCGGATCACCAGCGCAATCAGTAGCGCATGAACGACGACGCGAACGGTTTCACCGAGGCCGCTCTCAGTCTTGGTTCCGGAGGTCACGCTCATCGCTCTTTCAATGTCCCTTGGCGAATGGTCCGACGATTCGCCAGCCGTTGCCGAACACCCCTCCGCCCGCGAACACCATACCGTTCCGCGGCTTAAGGGAGTCTGTCCTGATTCTGGTGGTTAAGGCCAACTCCGGTTTGACCCAGAATCCGCCCGTGATGCAGCCGGTTCAATCCGGCGGGTTTTAGACGACTGCGCGGGGCCGCGCAATCAATCGCCGTATCAAAACTATATAACTCACTGGAATCGATCGCATTTTTGTTTTTCCTGCGGGGCGACCGCCCATCAGGATGTCTCGCGGCGCACCGCCGAAATTATGACGAAGGCTTGCGCCAGCGGCCAGTCGTCGGTGATCGACAGGTCGATGCGGGCCTCGTGGCCCTCAGGCGTCAGCGCCTTGAGCCGTTCGGCCGCGCCACCCGTAAGCTGCATGGTCGGCCTGCCCCCGGGCAGATTCACCACCCCCATGTCACGCCACCACACCCCGTGACGGATTCCGGTGCCGAGCGCCTTGGCGCAGGCCTCCTTGGCGGCGAATCGCTTGGCGTAGGTGGCGATCACCATCTTCTCGTTCTTGGCCCGCCGCTCGGCCTTGGCGCGCTCGGCCGCGGTGAAGATGCGGTTCAGGAAGCGCTCGCCATGGCGCCCGATGACCTCGCCGACCCGGCGGATGTCGATCAGGTCGGAGCCGATGCCGATGATCATGCTGATGTCCCCAGCCGCGCGCGGCCGCGATCCATCGCCGCGCGCATGGTCCGCACCGACTGGGGCAAACCCACGAACAGTGCCTCGCCCATCATGAAGTAGCCGATGTTGAGCTCGACGATCTCCGGCAGGGTCGCGATCCGCTCGGCGGTGGCATAGTCGAGCCCGTGTCCGGCATGGACCTCGAGCCCGGCCGCATAGGCCAGCCGGGCGCCGGTCACGATCCGCTCCCACTCGGCAGCCGCCTTGTCATCATGGCCGTCGGTGATGGCATCGCACCAGCCGCCGGTGTGGATCTCGATCACGGGCGCGCGCAACCGGGCCGCCATCTCGATCTGCGCCGGGTCGGCGGCGATGAACAGCGAGACCCGGATGCCGGCATCGCTCAGCCGGGCGATCGCCGGTGCCAGCGCCTTGTGCTGGCCGACCACGTCGAGGCCGCCCTCCGTGGTCAGCTCCTCGCGCCGCTCCGGCACCAGACAGCAGGCGTGCGGCCGCGTCGCGAGCGCGATCCGCACCATCTCCTCGGTGGCCGCCATCTCGAAATTCAGCGGCTTGGAGATCTCGGCCTTCAGCCGCGCCATGTCGTCGTCGCGGATGTGCCGGCGGTCCTCGCGCAGATGCGCCGTGATGCCGTCGGCCCCGGCCTCGATCGCGAGCAGCGCGGCGCGCACCGGATCGGGGCTACGGCCGCCGCGGGCATTTCGCAAGGTGGCGATGTGATCGACGTTGACGCCGAGGCGCAGCTTCGGAGGATGTGACTTAGACGGATCGGACATGGGCCGGCTCGCAGGACTTTCGAGTAGACTACGGCTTGTTTAGCGCATCCCGGAGCAGAACGCCGCTGCCATCCCCGCAGATTAGCCATTCACCCGGTCGACCCGCGCCACGATGGTCTTGGCGCGCAACTGGTTGATGATCGCCGAGAGATGCTTGAGGTCATAGACCTCGAGATCGATCGTGAGTTCGGTGAAATCAGGCGAGCGGCGGCTCATGCTGATGTTGTCGATGTTGCCGTCGTGCTCGGCGATCACGGTCGCGACCTGGGCGAGGCTGCCGGGCTCGTTGACGTTCTCGACGCGAATGCGCGCCGGGAAGCGCTGCGGGGAGGTCTCGTCGACATCCCAGCGCACGTCGAGCCAGCGCTCCGGCTCCTCCTCGAAATCCTTCAGCGCCGGCGACTGGATCGGATAGATCGTGATCCCCTCGCCCGGCGTCACGATGCCGACGATGCGGTCGCCCGGCACGGCGCCACCGTTCGGCGCGAACTTCACCGGCAGGCCGGAATTGAGCCCGCTGATCGGGATCGCAAACGGGCCGCGGTGGGGCTCGGCCGCAGGCGCAGCAGCCTTGGCTGCCGGCGCGGCGGCCGTCTTCTTGGCGCCGTAGCGCACGACGCGCTCTTCCTTGTAGTCCGGATACATCGCACGCGCGACGTCGGAGGCCTTGATCTCGCCACGTCCGACCGCCGCCATCACGTCGTCGATCGAGGCGCGGGCCAGGCGCGGCAACGCCCCTTTCAGCTTGTCGTCGGCATATTCGAGCTTGGTGCGCTCGAACAGACGCTCGACGATGCGGCGGCCGAGCCCGGCATATTGATCGCGCACGGCGGTGCGGGTGGCGCGCCGGATCGCCGCGCGGGCCTTGCCGGTGACGGCGAGCGTCTCCCAGGCCGAGGGCGGCGCCGACTGCGCGTCCGAGGTCAGGACCTCGACCTCGTCGCCGTTCTGCAGCTCCGACGACAGCGCGGCGAACTTGCCGTTGATCTTGCAGCCGACCGCGCTGTTGCCGACGTCGGTATGCACGGCATAGGCGAAGTCGATCACGTTTGCGTGGCGCGGCAGCGCGATCAGCTTTCCCTTCGGCGTGAAGCAGAACACCTGATCGTGAAACAGCTCCAGCTTGGTGTGCTCGAGGAACTCCTCCGGATTTGCGCTCTCCGAGAGGATGCCGATGGTGTGGCGCAGCCACGCGAATGCGTTCGATTCGCGCTTGAGCCGTTCGGTCGGCGAGCCGATGTCGTCCTTGTAGAAGGCATGGGCGGCGATGCCGAGCTCGGCGATCTGATCCATGTCCTCGGTGCGGATCTGCAGCTCGACGCGCTGCTTGCCCGGGCCGATCACGGTTGTGTGTATCGAGCGATAGTCGTTCTGCTTCGGCGTCGAGATGTAGTCCTTGAAACGGCCCGGCACGACCGGCCAGGTCGTATGCACGATACCGAGCGCACGATAGCAGGATTCGAGATCCGGCATGATCACGCGGAAGCCGAAGATGTCGGAGAGCTGCTCGAACCCGATCGATTTGCGCTCCATCTTGGTCCAGATCGAGAACGGCCGTTTGCGGCGGCCGAACACCCGGGCCGTCAGGCCATGGTCGCGAAACTTGCGCGCCAGCTGGCTCTCGATTTCGCCGATCAGATTGCGGTTGCGCTCCGCCAGCGCATCGAGCCGCTGCATCACCACGCTGTAGGCCTGCGGGTCGAGCGTCCGGAACGAGAGATCCTCGAGTTCCTCGCGCATCTCCTGCATGCCCATCCGGCCCGCCAGCGGCGCATAGATGTCGAGCGTTTCCTCGGCGATGCGCCGGCGCGACGTCTCGGGCACGAACTCCAGCGTGCGCATGTTGTGCAAGCGATCCGCGAGCTTGACCAGTAGGACACGCACGTCGTCGGCGATGGCGAGCAGCAGCTTGCGCAGGTTCTCGGCCTGCTTGGCCTCGCGCGAGACCAATTCGAGCCGCTTCAGCTTGGTCAGTCCCTCGACCAGAGCGCCGATCTCGGGCCCGAAGAAGCGGTCGATCTCGGCGCGGGTCGCCTCGGTGTCCTCGATCGTGTCGTGCAGCAGCGCCGCGACGATGGTCGCGTCATCCAGCTTCAGGTCGGTCAAAATGGCCGCGACCTCGAGCGGATGCGTAAAATACGGGTCGCCGGACGCGCGGGTCTGTGACCCATGCGCCTTCATGGCGTACACATAGGCGCGGTTGAGGAGATCCTCGTTCGTATCCGGATTGTAGGAGCGGACCCGTTCCACCAGATCGTACTGCCGCATCATGCGGGAGCGCGGCTTCTGCGGCCGCGGCCGCTCAGCCGGCGGCGGAGGCGCCAACGCGGCCGATTCGGCCGCCGCCTGCATCTGCTGAGGAATGTGGCCCGAAACCACCATGGAAAATGACTAAACCTTTATCTTCGTGACCAAATCTGCCGGACGGCAGGCGCTGGCCGCAGCCCTATGGTAATCACGGAATCACGTTCAAATGCAAAGGCCCGGACGCGGTCCGGGCCTTCACAATCTCACAAGTGAACTGGAGCGCGGGCTGACGGCGACGAGGCCGTCACTCATCCTCTTCGGGCTGCTCTTCCGGCGGAGCGAGGCCCTCGAGGCCCTTCAGCAGTTCTTCCTCGGTCATGCGCTCGACGGCGACCTCGGTGTCGTCGGCATCGACGCTGGCACCGGCCGAGCCGATCAGCGGCACCGTGTCCGGCTCCGGCTCGTCGACCTCGACGAACTTCTGCAGCGAATGAACCAGTTCTTCCTTCAGATCCTCGGGAGAAATGGTCGAATCCGCAATTTCGCGGAGTGCGACGACGGGATTCTTGTCATTATCTCTATCGATTGTAAGTTGTGATCCCGACGAGATCATGCGCGCGCGATGCGCGGCCAGAAGGACCAAGTCGAACCGGTTGTCGACTTTATCGATACAATCTTCCACAGTGACGCGCGCCATTGTCGCTCCGGTCCTTTGTGTGCTTAATATGCTGATTATGCTGGGCTAGTTATAGAGGCTGGCCGGTTTTCGCAAGGCTAAACTGGCGTCAGGTTTCGGTAAGGGGCAAGGTGTACCGAATTCGGCAACCTTGACTGGCGCTCCGTCCAGACCCGCGGAATTCGGGCGTTGGACAAGAAAACGCTTCATTACGTCGTCACAAGTGCGCCTTTGTTGCCCCGATCACTCCCGTTTGCGGTAACCTCACACCAGATGGACCGCCGACGCCTTGGCAGTATCTTGAAATGGAATGCGCGACCGACTGGAGTCGCGCCAAAAATAGAATCTAACTGAACGCGAGACACTGAATGTCATCTTCGACCAACAAGATTGCGCTCTTCATTGACGGCGCCAACCTATACGCCACGGCCAAGACGCTCGGCTTCGACATCGACTACAAGCGCCTGCTCAAGGAATTTCAGAGCCGCGGCACGCTGCTCCGCGCGTTCTATTACACCGCGATCATCGAGGATCAGGAGTATTCGTCGATTCGACCCTTGATCGACTGGCTCGACTACAACGGCTATACGGTCGTCACCAAGGCGACCAAGGAATTCATCGACGCCAGCGGCCGCCGCAAGGTCAAGGGCAACATGGACATCGAGCTCGCCGTGGATGCGATGGAACTCGCCGAGCATATCGACCAGATGGTGCTGTTCTCGGGCGACGGCGACTTCCGCTCGCTGGTCGAAGCGATGCAGCGTCGCGGCGTTCGCGTCACCGTGATCTCGACCATCTCCAGCCAGCCGCCGATGATCGCCGATGAGCTGCGCCGCCAGGCCGACGTCTTCACCGACCTCATGGAGTTGCAGTCCAAGCTCGGCCGCGACCCGTCGGAGCGCCCCGCCCCGCGCGAGCCGCGCCACCATTCCCCGCAATTCCTCCAGCGCAGCACGACCGCACCGGCCGCACGCACCACCACGACCACCCCCACCACCGATGACGATTTCGACGACTAGGCGGCGGACGGACGCCACATCTGCGCCATCCACCCCGTCCTCGACCAATCCCGATCGAGACTGTCCGCTGTGCCCTCGCCTCGTGGAGTTCCGCGAGGCGCAGCGCGCGCGTGAGCCGTCGTGGTTCAACGCGCCGGTGCCGTCGTTCGGTGATCCCGATGCGCGGCTCCTGATCGTCGGGCTCGCGCCGGGGCTGCAAGGCGCCAATCGGACCGGGCGTCCCTTCACGGGCGACTACGCCGGCGAGCTGCTCTATGGGACGCTGCTGCATTACGGATTTGCGAAAGGCCGGTTCGAAGCCCGCCCCGACGACGGGCTGACGCTGGTGGACTGTCGAATCAGCAACGCGGTGCGCTGCGTGCCGCCGCAGAACAAGCCGCTGCCGGCCGAGATCAACCAGTGCCGGAGCTTCCTCGGCGCCACCATCGCCGCGATGCCGCGGCTGCGCAGCATCGTCGCGCTCGGCCGCATCTCCCACGACACGCTGCTGAAGCTGCTGGGCTTGCGCGCGGTCGCGGCGCCCTTCGGCCATGGCGCCGTGCACCAGGCCGGCAGGATCAGGCTGTACGACAGCTATCACTGCTCACGCTACAACACGAACACCGGCGTGCTCACGACCGAGATGTTCCACGCCGTGTTCGCGCGCGTAAAGGCGGAGCTGGATTAGTTCGGCGCACCCCACCCTCACGCGGCAGATGCGCGGTTGTCCTTCAGCCACGCCAGCACGTCGCCCGCGTTCCTGTCCGGCGGAAACACCGGGTAGAACACATGGGTGATGCGCGCGGCGTCCACGATCATGGCAAGCCGCTTGATCATGGTCAGCCCGGCGATCTCCATGGTCGGCAACCGCAGCGCATTGGTGAGCTCGAGCTTCTCGTCCGACAGCACCGGAAACGGCAGGTGCAGGCGCGAGGCCATCTCGGTCTGATAGGCATTGCTCTGCGTCGACAGACCGAACACATGCACGGCGCCCGCTGATTTCAACTCGCCGAACAGGTCGCGGAAGCTGCAGGTCTGCGGCGTGCAGCCGCGCGCGCCCGGGATCATATCCCAGTCCTCGACCAGTGACACCTTGCCGGGTTCGCCGGTCCGTGGATAGGCGAACACCACGGTCCGTCCCGGCAGATCCGACAGCGTGACCAGCGTGTCGTCGGTGGCACGCAGCCCGATCGCGGGAATGATCGTCCCAACCAGATGATCGGCTGCGCCGTCGTCGGTCGGAGCCGGAATCCGGCTCCAGTCGACATCCAAGAGGTTCTTCTGATTCATCGGATGCTTTCCCAAGGCTCGGGCGTGGAGGAGCGCACGGCAAAGGTCTCGTTAGCCGCGGGCCCGCAGCAGCCTCCCCTTCTCGCGGCCCCAGTCGCGCTTCTTCTCGCTCTCGCGCTTGTCGTGCAGCTTCTTGCCCTTGGCGACGGCGAGCAGCAGCTTGGCGCGGCCGCGCTCGTTGAAATAGAGCTTCAGCGGGATCAGCGTCATGCCTTCGCGCTCGACCGCACCCATCAGCTTGTTGATCTGCTTGCGATGCAGCAGCAGCTTGCGCGGCCGCTTCGGCTCGTGATTGAAGCGGTTGGCCTGCAGATATTCGGGAATGTTGGCGTTGATCAGCCAGATCTCGCCGTTACGCGAATCCGCATAGGATTCCGCGATCGTCGACTTGCCGCCGCGGACCGACTTCACCTCGGTGCCGGTCAGCGCGATGCCGGCCTCGATGGTGTCCTCGATCGCGTAGTTGAACCGCGCCTTGCGATTCTCGGCGGCGACCGTGATCTTGGGTTCGTTCTTTTCAGCCATCAGGACTTTTTCAGGAGATCACGGATCTCGGTCAACAGCTCGACCTCGGCCGAAGGCTTCGCCGGCGCCGCGGGGGCTGCCGCTTCGTTCCGCTTCAACCTGTTTATCACACGGATGATCATGAACAGCACGAAAGCGATGATGAAGAAGTTCAGGGTCAAGGTCAGGAACTGTCCATAGGCCAGCACGGCACCCTGCTTCTTCGCGTCCGCAAGGTTGCCCGCATTGACCGTCTTGGACAGCGGGATGAAGTAGTTCGAAAAATCGAGGCCGCCGGTGATGGCGCCGATGATCGGCATGATGACATCGGCGACGAGCGAGGTGACGATGGCGCCGAAGGCCGCGCCGATGATGACGCCGACGGCGAGGTCGACGACGTTGCCCTTCATCGCGAATTCACGGAATTCCTTCAACATGCTCGCGTCCCCCTCAAACTTGCGAGAAATCCTCGCGACCTTCGCCGATCCCGAGCTCCCTCGGAACCTAGTTGATCAATCCGGCATGAACCATCGCCTCGCGCACCGCGACCCGGGTCGGCTCCGACACCGGCACCATCGGCAGCCGCAGCTTCTCCTCGATCTTGCCGAGCAGCGACAGCGCGTATTTCACCGGCGCCGGGTTGGACTCGATGAACAGATTGGTATGCAGCGGCATCAGCTTATCGTGGATCTTCAGCGCCGTTGCGACATCGCCCTTCTGCCAGGCCTGGTGGAATTCCGAGCACAGCCGCGGCGCGACGTTCGACGTGACGGAGATGCAGCCATGGCCGCCATGCGCCATGTAGCCGATGATCGTCGCATCCTCGCCCGAGAGCTGGTTGAACTCCTCGCCCATCGCGGCGCGCTGCTGCGACACCCGCACCATGCTCGCGGTAGCATCCTTCACGCCGGCGATGTTCTTCAGCTCGAACAGGCGCTTCATGGTGTCGACGGACATGTCGATCACCGAGCGCGGAGGAATATTGTAGATGATGATCGGAATGCCGATCGCATCGTTGATCGCCTTGAAGTGCTGATACAGGCCTTCCTGCGTCGGCTTGTTGTAATAGGGCGTCACCACCAGCACTGCGTCAGCCCCCGCCTTCTCGGCGTGCTGGGCGAGCTCGACCGCCTCCTTGGTCGAATTGGAGCCGGCGCCAGCGACGACGGGCACGCGTCCCCGGGCCTCGGCGATGCACCACTCGACCACCTGCTTATGCTCGTCATGGCTGAGCGTCGGGCTCTCGCCGGTCGTGCCGACCGGCACGAGGCCGTTGGTGCCCTCGTCGATCTGCCAGTTCACCAGGCTGCGAAAAGCGGCCTCGTCCACGGACCCGTTCTTGAAAGGAGTGACCAAGGCGGTGAAAGAACCCCGGAAATTCGTCTTGGCTGCCATGAAACTCCCTCCCAAACGCCGTTTAGCCCCTGTACGAGCCACTTCATACCGGGTCTGCCGACGAGGCGGAAGGCCCGCCCGCGGTTGGGCTGCCTTCTCAACAGGCACACGGATCGCTCGAATCGCATTGCCGAGGCCCGTGATCACCCTTCGCTGAAGCCCCACGGCCCGCACGCCGCCCTTCGGTCGTGATTTCGCCGCGGTGTTGGCGCAGGTTGCAATCCTTCCCGGTATATTTAGGATTTGTTCACCTTTTCGATAGACCCATGTTGGTCTGGGGATCGAAGTCATCCGCCGCAAAAGGAACGCCGTGCCCTTTTCTGCCCGCGCCACTGCATTGCGATCGACCGCCCTGTCGGTGTCACTCTCGGTGTCCTTGGCCGCCGGCCTGACACTCGGATGGGCTCTCGCCGGACATAGCGCTCTCGCCAAGGACCAGGCTGCTGGGTCCAAGGTTTCGGGATCCAAGGCTCCCGCGGCCAAGGTTCCGGTGCCGAAGGCGCGTCCGATCGCGCGCAGCGCGGTTCCGAAGACGAATACCCACGAGGCCGCCGGGACCAAGAGCGAGGTCGACGCGCGGGCCGAAGCGAAGGCCGAGGTCAAGAGCAGCCCCAAAGGCGCCGGCGAGACGGCGCGCGCGGCACCGAAGGACATCACCCCCGGCGCGGCGGCTGCGAGCCTGCCGGCCCGCCAGCATGCCGCCCTGCCCGTCTCCCGCAAGCCTGTGGTGCCGGCTGCGATCGCCGCGACGTCCTCGACCTCGCAATCCGACAAGGAGGCGCTCGAAAACGTGATCGAGCTCGTCCGCAAGCGCAAGCCCAGCGATGCCACCGAGGTCGTGCAGGCGATCTCGGATCCCGTGGCGCGCAAGCTCGCGGAGTGGGTGATCCTGCGCAGCGACAACAACAATGCCAGCGTGGAGCGCTACCGCGCGTTCATCGCCGCCAACCCGTCCTGGCCGTCGCAGACCTTCCTGCGGCGCCGGCTCGAGGCCGCGTTGTGGGACGACAAGCGCGACGATGCCGTGGTGTGGTCCTGGTTCGAGAACGAATCGCCGCTGTCGGCCAAGGGCAAGTTCGCGCTGGCCCGGGTGATGCTCAATCGCGGCGACCGCGCCAATGCCGAGCGCCTGGTGCGCGATGCCTGGCGCAACGACGCGATGTCCGAGGAGACCGAGAACAACATCCTGGACCAGTACGGTGCCCTGCTGTCCGGCGGCGATCACAAGGCGCGGATGGACACGCTGCTGTATGGCAGCGAGCACGAGGCCGCCATGCGCGCTGCCCGGCGGCTTGGCTCGGGCCACGTGGCGCTGGCAAAAGCGCGAATCGCGACCTACCGCAAAGCCTCCAATAGCCAGAGCCTGCTCGAAGCCGTGCCGCGCGAACTCCACGGCGATGCAGGCTATATCTTCAGCCGCATCCAACTGCTGCGGCGCGACGAAAAATTCGCCGAGGCGGCGCAGCTGATGCTGAACGCGCCCAAGGATCCCGGCCGCCTGCACAATCTGGACGAATGGTGGATCGAGCGCCGACTGCTGGCGCGAAAGATGATCGACACCGGCGAATATCGCAGCGCCTATCTGATCGCGCGGGATGCGGCGCTGCCGAACCGCGACATCTACAAGACCGAGCAGGAATTCACCGCCGGCTGGATCGCACTGCGTTTCCTCAACGATCCGGCCACCGCGACCCAGCACTTTGCGCGCATCGGCGTCGGCAGCGTCAATCCGACCACCCTGGCGCGGGCCGGCTATTGGCAGGGCCGCGCGGCAGAAGCGATGGGGCGCATGCAGGAGGCGCGCGCGGCCTATACGTCGGCCGCCGAGCAGTCCACGAGCTATTACGGACAGCTGGCGCGCGCGAAGCTCGGCCTGCCGCAGCTCGGCCTCAATGCGGCGCCGAGCGGCCGTGGACGCGGCGTCGAGCGGCTCGAGGTGGTGCGCGCGGTGCAGCTGCTCTACGAGCTCGACGAGGGCGAGGTCGCGATCCCGATCTTCGCTGACATGGGCGACAATGGCGACCCCGACGTGCTGGTCGGACTCGCGGAAATCGCCGCGCGAAACAGCGATGCGCGAGCGATGCTGCTGGTCGGCAAGGCCGCACTCAATCGCGGGCTGCCGTTCGACCATTACGCCTATCCGGTCACGGGCATTCCTGCGTTCCGCTCGCTGGGACCGGAGGTCGAGCCGAGCGTGGTCTTCTCGATCGCGCGCCAGGAGAGCGCCTTCAACCAGGCCGTGGTCTCGCCGGCACAGGCCTATGGGCTGATGCAGGTCACGCCGGATGCGGGTCGCTACGTCTGCAAGCGCGCGGGCGTCAGCTTCGATCTGAACCGGATGAAGACCGACCCGGTCTACAACGCGCAGCTCGGCGCCGCCGAGCTCGGCGGCCTGCTCGAGGACTATCGCGGCTCGTACATCATGACCTTCGCGGCCTACAATGCCGGCCGCGGCAGCGTCAGAAAATGGGTCGAGCGCTATGGCGATCCGCGCGATCCCAAGGTCGATGCCGTCGACTGGGTCGAACTGATCCCCTTCTCGGAGACCCGCAACTACGTGCAGCGGGTGATGGAGAACCTGCAGGTCTATCGCGCCCGCTTCGGCGGCGGCTCGCGGCTGCAGATCGAGGCCGATCTGCGCCGCGGCGCGGTGGTGGAGTAGCGAGTAGCGAGTAGCGAGTAGCGAGTAGCGAAGCCTGGGCTCCGCTACGTCGTCAACCGCTATTCTCTACTCCCTATTCGCCATTCGCCCGCACTTACCAGTTGCGCTGGGCACGCACCAGCAGCGAGACCGAGTCCTGGTCCTTCAACTGGTAGGTCGTGGCCGGCTTGGCAACGGCCGCGACCGCCGGTGCGTTCACCACGCCGGTGAACTTCTGGTCCAGCCTGGTCCAAGCGACGTCAGCAGAGAAGGTCAGATTCTTGACCGGCGTCCAGCGCGTGATCACACCCACCGTCGAGATGTTGAAGTCGGGGTTGCAATTCGCAGGCGTGATGCCGAGAGCGACCATGCCTGCACCGTTGCAGATCAGTCCCTTCGCGGTGTTGTTGTATCTGACGCCGCTCCAGGAGCCGTAGACCGCCGTATTCCAGAACGGATCCCAGTTGTGGGTGAAGGCCCCGCGGAAGCCGTAGGTGGTGGTCAACTGCTGCTGCGTATTCGCCCCGAACACCGAATCCGACACGCCCGCGAAGCCCAGGCTCTGGAAAGCGCCGGCCATGTTGCTGCCGCCATACATCGCGTAGTTGATCGGCGCGAGGCTCTGGAAGTTGTAGCGGCTGGCGCCGTTGGTGTAGACGCCCTGCAGATTGATGGTGTCGCCGGCGCCGGTCGGGATGTTCTTGATCGACAGGGCGAGCTGACCCGCATAGCCCCATTTGTCGGCCGGGTGGCCGGTCGTCTCGTTGGCACCGAAGAAGGCGGCGTGATTGTCATGCGCCGCGAACGACGCCTGGAACAGACCCCAGGCCTGATCGACGCGCACCATGCCGACGATGTCGGGCGCGACGTTGCCGCCGAAATTCGACGTGCCATAGCTGCCGGTGAGCACGCCGGCGGCCGTCTGTCCCGCCGTATTCCAGATCTGCGACTGCGAATACTGCGTCGCATCCTGGGCCGAGATCGCGGCCGTGATGCCCGAGCCGAAGTCCGCGGTGTAGGTGAACTGGTTGACGCCGGTGATGGTGCCGCCGCCGCCGGTCAAACCGTCGAAATTGTTGCCGGGATAGTTGGCCCAGGGCGCGTCGAACTGCGACACGGCCTTACCCATGGTGAAGCCGGCAAACTGGATGAAGGCGTAGAAGACACCGAGCCCGCCTTGCGCGATGTTGCCGTCGGCCTGCGCTCCAGGCGCGCCCGCCGTCGAATAGGCAGTCGCGCCCGTGGGGGAGCCGGTCCCCGCGTAGCTGCCCCCGGTCCACTGGAAGACACCATCGAAGAAGGTGCGCACGACGCCATATTCGGTCGCGGTGCGGGTGTCGATGTTGAGGTCGGCACGCGAACGCGTCGTGTAGTAGTTGCTGAGACGATTTCGCCCGCCGGCGACGCCGTTCACGGCATTCTGGAAGATCGTATTCGTACCGAAGCCTGCTTCGGCACGCAGAAAGCCGCCCAGCTTGATGCAGGTGTCGGTGCCCGGAATGTAGAAGAATCCCGCTCCGTACATGGAGCAGACCCTCACATACTCGACCGCTTTGGCCTTGATCGGAAGGTCGGCGGCCTGAGCCCCACCCATGGCGAGCAACGCCGCCCCTGAGCCCAGAACAAGGCTCCTCACAGTCTTCATACTAACCTCCAAATTGCTCAGTTCAGACCGGCCCGGCTCGACATCGAACGACCGCCCCCACGGTCAGCCCGTCTCCAGCTGCACCACAGTGCTCGCGCATAGCGTTGCAGTCGGAACGATCGAGAGGCGGACTTGGTGCTTTATCGGACCATTCTCGTGACCGGCCGGATCACGCATGTGGCGCGGCCGCGGCACGGCGCACGGCTGCCAAATCTCCAAGAGTAATGTGTCGGGGAAGACTTTCGCCGCCGAATGCATGTCGCGGTCGTGGCGGGAATGCAGCAGGACGGGCGCCGAGAAGGGCGGCGAGCGCGAGTCTCCCAGTTCTCCGGCCTGACCATCGCGGCACCCGCCCTCGCCTGCCCGAGGTCACGCAGGCCAAGCTTGGCTCAAACGTGCGGTCGAACCGAACGAACCCGGCGACCGCCTCTCACGGATGTTTGAGCCGGCTGGCCACGAGTCGGTCGCGAAATTCCATCCAGATCACATTGCGTCGCGTGGCCGCGCGGTGTGGTTCTCGGGCGGGTCTGCAGCATGTTTGTCAGCGACGGAGCGGAGCGGCGAGGAATGCGGGTCTCGGCGCTGGAGCACGAGCTGGCCAGGCAAAGAAAAACCCCCGGCAGTTGCCTGCCGGGGGCTGGTCAAACCGTCATGAGACGGTCTGGATCACCAGTTGCGCTGAGCGCGGAGCAGCAGCACAGCCGACTGCTGATCCTTGATCTCGTACACAGCGGCCGGCTTCGCGACGGCAGCAACCGCCGGCGAGGTCACCGAACCAGAGTGCTTCTGGTCGAGCCAGGAGTAGGCGAAGTCGGCCGAGAAGGTCAGGTTCTTGACCGGGGTCCAGCGCGTGATCAGGCCGATGGTGGCCAGATCGAAGTCCGGATTACAGGTCGAACCCGCGTTGAAGGCCGCGACAACGCCGGGGCTGGTGCAGATCAGGCCCTTGGCAGTGCCGTTGTAACGGACGGCAGCCCAAGACCCGTAGATCGCAGTGTTCCAGGCCGGGTTCCAGTTGTGCGTATAAGCACCACGGATACCGTAGGTCGTGGTCAGCTGCTGCTCACCGCCGGTCGTGAAGACCGAGTCGCCCACGCCCGCAAAGCCGATGCTCTGATAGGCGCCAGCCAGACCCGTGCTGCCGTACATCGAGTAGTTGTTCGGCATCAGGCTCTGGATGTTGTAGCGGCTCGCACCATTGGTGTAGACGCCCTGCACGTTGATCGTGTCACCAGGTCCGGTCGGGATGTTCTTGATCGACAGGGCCAGCTGAGCCGCCCAACCCCACTTGTCGGCCGGGTGGCCGGAGGTCTCGGACGCGCCGTAGTAAGCGACATGATTGTCATGCGCCGCGAACGACGCCTGGAACAGACCCCAGGCCTGGTCGACGCGGACCATACCGACGAAGTCCGGAGCAACGTTGCCGCCGTAGGCGCTGGTGCCGTAAGCACCACCGATCACGCCAGCCGCCGTCGAACCAGCCACGTTCCAGAGGTTGTTCTGGTAGTAGGCAGTCGCATCCTGGGCCGAAACCGTGGCCGTGATGCCGGAGCCGAAGTCAGCGGTGTAGCTCAGCTGATTGACGCCGGTGACCGTGCCGCCGCCGCCAGCGAGACCGTCGAAGTTGTTGCCCGGATAGTTGGTCCAGGGCGTGTCGAACTGCGACACGGCCTTACCCATCGTGAAGCCGGCGAACTGGATAAAGGCATAGTACACGCCGAGCGAGCCCTGCGCGATGTTGCCGTCGGCCTGAGCGCCAGGCGCACCCGCCGTCGAGTAGGCGGTCGCACCGGTGGCCGAACCCGTGCCGGCATAGCCGCCCGAGGTCCAGCTGAAGGTCAGGTCGGCGAAGGTGCGGACCACGCCGTATTCGGTCGCCGTGCGGGTGTCGATGTTCAGATCTTCACGAGCACGAGAGGTGTAGTAGTTGCTGAGGCGGTTGTGTGCGCCGCCCTGGCCGCTGAACGTTCCGTTGAAGATGCTGTTGCTGCCGGCGACCACTTCGGCGCGCAGGTAGCCACCCAGCTTGATACAGGTGTCGGTGCCGGGGATGTAGTAGAAGCCCGCACCATACAGGGAGCAAACCTTCACATACTCGACCGCTTTGGCCTTGATCGGAAGGTCGGCCGCCTGAGCCGCGGACATGGCGAGCAGAGCTGCCGCCGAGCCGAGGACAAGGCTCTTAACCGTCTTCATTTAAACCTCCAAGTTGCTCTTTTGAGAAAGAACCGGACCAAGATCCCCCAGGACGATCCGCTTCCTCCGCTCCCGAAAAACCGCTTCAGCCGCTTCGCGCCATCGGACACACCCGCATCACGCGAGGGACTTAAGCGAACCACCTGTCACGGGACGATCGAGTAACCCCCCACCGTCGCCAGGAACTATGCCTTCGCTCATTCGGTAAGCAAAATAGTTTATGCAGTCAGGTAATTGAATGAAGCCGAAATGTGTCTTGGGGGCAACACAATGGCAGCTTGTTGTGCAGCGCACGGGGGACGACGGATGTCCTCCTAGATAAGTGATTTTGTTGCGGATTTTTTTTCTTTAGGGTCAAGCTTCGTACCGGAACTCCTGAGCAATGGCGCCCTTGAAGAACATGTCTGCCGCACCTGTGGAAGCGGACGCGCAACCGAAGACTGCCGAACATCTGCCGAAGAATCGCAACGCCATTCTTCGCTTCGCCAGGGAGATCTCCACGATCAACGTCCATCTGGAGGAGCTGAGGTACTTCTGGGCCAAGAGAATCGGCATCAGTGGCCCGCAATGGATGATCCTGATGGCGATCTCCGAACTGGATCAAGGTGAGGGAGTTGCCGTGAATGCGGCGGCCAAGCGGCTGCACGTCGACCCCTCCTTCGTCACGACGCAGTCGAAGCTGCTCGAGAAGAAGGGCTTCATGGAACGCAAGCCCGCCCCCAACGATGCGCGCGTGGTCCGGATGTCGCTCACCGCCAAGACATCGGAGCAGTTCGCCGAGCTGGAAGCTCAGCAAGCGCAGATCTTCGGCTTCATCTTCGAGGAATTCGACGCTCGTGAGCTCGCGACCTTCACGGACAAGCTGGCTGGCCTCAAGGACCGTTTCGAAAAGGCCAGCGCGCGACTCACGATGGGGCTCTGAGGCCCCCCGAGGCGGTCACGGCCCGACCGCCTCTTACAGGCAGCGAGCGCAGACATGCGGTCGCGTCAGCCTGGAGGCCGCGGAGACCCCGCCAGACGCTTGGCGATCCAGTCGAAGACGAAGGCATCGGCTTCGAGCCAATCGGCGCCCGCGCTGGAGACGATCTTCAGGGTGATGTCCGGGTGCTCGCGCTTGATCTGCGCGATCAGCCGGGTTGCGATGTCGGCTCGAAGCCAGCCACGCTCCGGCACCGTCACCAGCAGCGGACACATGATCTGCCGCGCCGCCAGCCCATCGGCCGCGATCGACAGCCTGCCCCGCTCGCCCGCACCGGGTCGGCGCGACAGGAAGACGCGCTCGTGAATGTCCCACAAGCCGGCGTCGCAGACCGCCGCAGCATACCGCGGATCGAGTGCGATGCCGCGCGCGACAAAGGACGAGCTCCAGTCGTCGGCCAGGATCGCGATCCGGCCTTCGTCCACGTCATCACGGGACGTCACGTAGTCCGTCACGCTCGCGATGGCTGATTCGAGATCGCGACCGCCGACGATCTCCTCGAAGCGGCAGTCCGGTCCGCTGCCCAGCAGATCGACCACCAGCAACGCCAAGCCGCGCTGCTCCGCATGGGCTGCAAGCTTGAACAGGGACGTTTCCTTGCGACGGCCGGGCTCACCGATGCAGATGACGGTGGGCGCCCTGCCTGCCTCGCAGCGCGCCGGCAGGAAATAGGCTTCGAGCGAATAGTCCGCGCGCCAGGGAATCGTGACGACCTCTCCTGGCGGATCGGCGCAGCGCAGGAATTCGCGCGCACATTCGCGCATGCGGGACAGCACGACGGCCTGGCGGGAGCGTGAGCTGCTGAACGGACAGGCCGCAGCCTCATAACAATCGACCGCGCGCGACCATTTGCGCAACGCCAGCTCGGGACGGCCGCTGCTCACAGCGTCGGCGGCGGCAGCCTTCATTGCATCCGCGCATTGCATCCACTCGCGATACCAGGACTCGTCGTCGCTGGCGTCGATCCGCTGCGCAACCGCCAGACATTCCGCAAGCTCGGCCCGGCCCTCCGGCCGCGCCTCCAGCAACCGCGTGATGGCGCCCGCCAGATCGTCTTGCTCGGACCACGGACGCAGCACTCCCACAGAGCCTTCCGAACTCATCTTGGACTGATTCCTCGCTGGCGTGACGGTGTGGCCCCGTCATCTGGCGGTCATCGTGACCACCCGGGATTTCCCGGTCAAGCCGATGCGCAAGGAATTTTGCTCCGACCTTTGGTCTACGATGGATGCTTTGCGCTGACGCGCAGCGGTTGCACCGGTACGTTGCAACCGAAAGCCAACCTCAGGAACCGAGCGACGAGGAGATCCTGAAATGAAGAAACCTCCGGCGGGGCATCGCCAGAGGTTTCGTGGAGTCTAACATCATATGATCGTCGAACTTGGATCGGCAGTGTCCTCTTGAGGAGGGATCGCTATCAGCGCGTGACAAAATTAGCTTATCAACTCATCTGTTTTCAACACCAATTTAAAAAAAATACCGACAGACTGTCAAGTTATTGAAAAGAAAGTGATTTTCGATCAACGAGGCGTTCGGAATCCTCCTCATTACCTCAGCCGCCGATTTTGATTTGTCTCAGTTGCCGATCTTGCATCGATCTTCGAGCGAGCCTGACTCGGGTGCTGGGCCGGAATGCGCTGTCACAAGCAGCAAAAGCCCCCGGCAGTTTCCTGCCGGGGGCTCTTGAACCCGATCAGACGATCAGGATCAGAAGTTGCGCTGAGCGCGGAGCAGCAAGGACACCGAGTTCTGGTCCTTGAGCTGGTAGGTCGCCGCCGGCTTGGAAACCGTGGCCGAACCCGGGTACGCGATGTTGCCCGAGTACTTCTGGTCCAGGTTGGTCCAGGCCACGTCGGCCGAGAAGGTCAGGTTCTTGACCGGGGTCCAACGGGTGATCAAGCCGAGCGAGGAGATGTTGAAGTCGGGGTTGCAGGTGAAGCCCGCGCCCGCGATCGCACCCATCGCCGCGCTGCCGCAGATCAGGCCCTTGGCAGTGTTGTTGTAGCTCACGGCAGCCCACGAACCGTAGATCGCCGAGTTCCAGGTCGGGCTCCAGTTGTGGGTGTAAGCACCACGGAAGCCGTAGGTCGTGGTCAGCTGCTGCTCACCGCCGGTCACGAAGACCGAGTCGCTGACGCCAGCGAAGCCGAGCGTGCCGTAGACACCAGCCGTGCTGCTGCCGCCGTACATCGCGTAGGTGGTCGGCACCAGGCTCTGAGCGTTGTAACGGCTCGCACCGTTGGTGTAGACGCCCTGGATGTTGATGGTGTCGCCGGGGCCGGTCGGGATGTTCTTGATCGACAAGGCCAGCTGAGCCGCCCAGCCCCACTTGTCAGCCGGGTGACCGGTGAGCTCGGTGGCGCCGTAGTAGCCGGTGTGGTTGTCATGCGCCGCGAACGACGCCTGGAACAGACCCCAGGCCTGGTCGACGCGGACCATGCCGACGATGTCCGGAGCAACGTTGCCGCCGAACGAGTTGGTGCCGTAGGAGCCGCCAACGATGCTGGCTGCAGTGATGCCCGACACGTTCCACAGGTTCGTCGTGTAGTACTGGGTCGCGTCCTGCGCCGAGATCGCAGCCGTGATGCCCGAGCCGAAGTCGGCGGTGTAGGTGAACTGGTTGACACCGGTCACGGTGCCGCCGCCGCCCCACAGGCCGTCGAAGTTGTTGCCCGGGTAGTTGGTCCAGGGCGCGTCGAACTGCGACACGGCCTTACCCATCGTGAAGCCAGCGAACTGGATGAAGGCGTAGTACACGCCCAGGCCACCCTGCGCGATGTTGCCGTCGGCCTGTGCGCCAGGAGCGCCAGCCGTCGAGTAGGCGGTTGCGCCGGTCGCCGAACCCGAGCCGGCGTAGGTGCCGCTGGTCCAGGTGAACGTCAGATCGGCATAGGTACGAACCACGCCGTACTCGGTCGCGGTGCGCGTGTCGATGTTGAGGTCCTGACGAGCACGGCTGTAGTAGTAGTTGCTGTGGCGGTTCATGCCGCCGGCAACGCCGTTGACGGCGTTGTTGTACTGGCCATTGCTGGCGAACGACGTTTCAGCACGCAGGTAGCCGCCCAGCTTGATGCAGGTGTCGGTGCCGGGGATGTAGTAGAAGCCGGCGCCGTAAAGCGAGCAGACCTTCACATATTCGACCGCCTTGGCCTTGATCGGAAGGTCAGCTGCCTGAGCCCCGGACATGGCGACGAGAGCGGCCGCCGAGCCCAGGACAAGGCTCTTGATCGTGTTCATAATGTTAAACCTCCAAGTTGCTCAGTCAGGGAAGGTTCCGCCTCCGCTGGGTGAGAGACACCCTTGGGGTTGGTACCGTTATCCCTCTTCGACCCGTCGCTCAGCCGCTTCGCGCTATGGGACACACCCGCATGAACGCGAGGGACTTGAGCGAACGACCTAAACGGGACGACGTCGGGATGCCCCCCTTCGTCGTGTGAGCAGAATTACCGAAGGCCTTTGCACACGCAACAAAGGAACCATCATTGCGGCGCCCAGGCGGCGCCTTTTCGGATTGGTGTTGCACAAAAGGCACGCGACCGTGGTTCTGCGGGAACACCTAACTTGCTGTTTATGTTATCGTTTTGTCACAACGCAATTTTGGGTGTTCAGGGCCGCGAGCACTCGCCCGCCAGGAACCCGCCCCAAGTCAGGCACGGGGCCACGAATCCAGCCAAGGCGCTGAACGAGAATCGGACCGGAGGACGATGCCCTCTGCGCCCCTGCCACCGGCCCGTCGTTCCAGGCGACCCTCTATATTGGTGACGCTCTATATCAGGGACCATCGAGAGGGCCTGCGCCGCCCGTCGACTTCCATGCCGTGCCGCGTCCGATCAAACGGCAGGCTCAGCTCGGATCGATCGCCAACGGTGGAGATCACCGTCCGGGGCCGATCCGGCGAAGACGCAGCCCTGTGAGGATTTCGAAACCGCATGCAATCTGCCGCTTGCGGCTCAGCGCGGCGTCGGGCATACCGACCCTCGCTGGAGACGTGGCCGAGTGGCTGAAGGCGGCGGTTTGCTAAACCGTTATAGGGTTGTAAAGCCCTATCGAGGGTTCGAATCCCTCCGTCTCCGCCAGCCGCCCGTCGGCGCGGCCAGCAGCCCCCTACCCCTGATCATCCGCATCAAAGCCGAGCCGTTCACGCACCTGCCGGATCGTAACGGACCGTGGCCGCCGTGATCACGGTTGCCGCGCGATCACGCGCGGGCTCAATCGAACAGGCCACGGCTGATATTGATCACGAAGGCGGCGGGCACGCCGATGACGGTGCCGACGAAGCCATAGCCCAGCGCAGCCCACCATGACGCCGCGCCTCCTGCTCCCATCACGGCACCGTAGATGGCGCCGAGGCCCGCACAGAGCACGGTCACCACGACGAGGCAGCGGTCATTGTGGGCCTCGACCCGCAGACGCTTCAACTCCCGCCGGCTCTGCACCGCGGGCCCGGCCGGCTCGGTCGATCCGCAATGCGGGCACGCCACTGCGCTGAAGGAGACGCCGCTGCCGCAGTCATGGCAGTCGATCAGCTCTTGCCGCCGCGCCTGTCGCCGTGCCTGGCCCATGCCGTCAATCCCGCCTGCCTGCGTCACATCGGACGACAGATAGGAGATTCATAGGCGCGCGACGAGGCCCGCTTCCGACGAGAATGAACGATCGGGCGCGGGTCACCCCAGCGTCCCGGTTCGCGGCCGGCGAACTGGCTCGTGCGGCATGGCTCGCACCGAAAGCGAGATCCGCCAAGTCGCGGCCGAGTTCGCTCAGTGCGCGGTCATCCAGGCGCGCGCCTCGCGCTGCGCGGTCGCGATCTCGGCATCCGACATCTGCTCGGCGACCTCGCGGCGCATTGCCACGGCGTCGACGCGCCCCCTGAGGGCGGCGAGATTGAACCATTTGTGCGCGGCGATCAGATCGACCGCACCGTCGCGACCACTCGCATAGAGCATGCCGAGCTCGAACAGGACATCGCCGCTGGCGCCCTGCTCCGCGGTGGTCACATCATCAAAATTGAGTTGTCCCTGAAACATCGTCGCTCTCCTTCGCCCGAGGAGGCGGCCGGTCACCCGAGCACGCCCCCGTCCAACTGTTCAACGCCTGGTTATCCCCATGCCGTCTCGCGGCTTATGCGCGAAGGATGACCGATCAAGTTTGAAAGGCAGTTTAAACATCGTGCTGAACGAGCCCTGAACGCGGAACCCCGCATTTTCCCGGGACGGCTTCAATGCATTGATTCGAAATGGATTCTTCAACTCGGCAAAGAGCGGTTTACCGTTCTGTTTGGCAAACCCCTAACCATCCGCGAAAGCGCTTCACCGCTCCGGGGCGGAGCGCACCACGCAGGCGGTCAACAGCCGCACTGGGACCGGACACGTCTTGACACAGGGTGCGAGAGATTGCGTAGCGCACTGCGGCACGAGTACGCCGAGCTGCTAGTAAGGTCGTTCGTCTATGGGAGACTGGGAGGCACGCAGTCGCCGGAGGCGCGGTGCTCAGGGATCGAGGGCGTCGGCGAACACGTCAGGATCAGATCCCACTCTGGCTGATAGCCGCTCGTGAGATTGCAGACCGGAAACGCGATCTGCACCGAACGAAGAAATCCTGTTTCTTCTGCCGGACCGCACCGCGAGCGAAGCCGCTCTCGAGTTCGATCCGACCGTTGACCTGATGTCTCGCCGACACCCTCTATCGTCTGTTGGAGCTTCAGGAGATCTGCCCGGCTCGCGAGGAGCTATGCCGACCTGCGTTCCAACGACGTGCCGGCATCAGCTGCCGGACTCATCTCGCAAGGACTGCGAGAGTTACTTCTTCTTGGCGACCTTCTTGGTCTTCTTGGCAGTCTTCTTCGCCGCGGTCTTCGCGACCTTCTTCACTGCCTTCTTCGCCTTCTTCGCTTTCTTGGCCATGTTGCCCTCCGATGTGAGATGGCTTAGTCGATGCGTGCACTCGGGAATCGAGCTGCACTCCTCATCGATACACCAACGAGTGAAAAAAAACAGCTTCCGGCTTAAGGAAGTGTTGACAGGCGCGCGCGCACGCGGCTGACGCAACGCGCGAAGCAGTGCGAGGTTCGACATCGCAAACGCGCACACGGCTGCGCGCGACGCCAAGCGCGCTACTGATAGACATTGCAGAAAAAGCCTACGCTGCAAGCATTTTCTGAACTGCTACATGACAGCGCGAAAGCGGCGGCGTGCACATCGCAAGGCGCGGACTCGCACGATGAAGGCGGCGCGCGGACTCTGAGTCGTAAATTTTGGCAACGAAAAAATTTTCATTGCACACGCCCTCGTGTGCGTTCGAACGCTCGGCAATGGTGGCTTTTTTGCGAATCGCGCGCAGCGATTCGCGAAGTCGTCGGGTCAAACAAAACGGCGCGCACCGTGTGCGCGCCGCTGGAACGAAGACGAGCGATCGCCGTTTCAGATGCCGAGCTTGCTCTTCAGGATGTCGTTGACCGCCTGCGGATTGGCCTTGCCGCCCGACGACTTCATCACCTGACCGACGAACCAGCCGGCCAGCTGCGGCTTCGCTTTCGCCTGCGCCACCTTGTCCGGATTGGCGGCGATGATCTCGTCGACAACCTTCTCGATCGCGCCGAGGTCGGTCACCTGCTTCATGCCGCGGCTCTCGACCAGCTCGCGCGGATCGCCGCCCTCGCTCCAGACGATCTCGAACAGGTCCTTGGCGATCTTGCCTGAGATGGTGCCCTCGCCGATCAGCGCGACGATCGCGGCGAGCTGGCTTGCCGACACCGGCGAGGACGCGATGTCGCGGCCTTCCTTGTTGAGCCGGCCGAACAGCTCGTTGATGACCCAGTTGGCGGCGAGCTTGCCGTCGCGCGCCCGGTCGGACAGCGCCTCCAGCACGCTCTCATAGAACGCCGCGCTCTCGCGCTCGGCCACCAGCACCGAGGCGTCATAGGGCGAGAGGCCGACATCGGCGATGAAGCGCGCCTTCTTCTGATCCGGCAGCTCCGGCAGTGCCGCCTTCAGCTCGTCGACGAAGGCCTGGCTGAACTCGAGCGGCAACAGGTCCGGATCCGGGAAGTAACGGTAGTCGTGCGCCTCCTCCTTGGACCGCATCGAGCGCGTCTCGCCCTTGTCGGGATCGAACCTCCGGGTTTCCTGCTCGATCACGCCGCCGTCCTCGATGATCTCGATCTGGCGCCGCGCCTCGGCCTCGACCGCCTGGCCGATGAAATTGATCGAGTTGATGTTCTTGATCTCGCAGCGGGTGCCGAGCGGGCCGCCCGGCTTGCGCACGGAGACGTTGACGTCGGCGCGCAGGCTTCCCTTCTCCATGTCGCCGTCGCAGGTGCCGAGATAGCGCAGGATCGAGCGCAGCTTGCTCACATAGGCCTTGGCCTGCTCGGCATCGCGGATGTCCGGCTTGGAGACGATCTCCATCAGCGCCACGCCACAGCGGTTGAAGTCGATATAGGACAGCGACGGCGACTGGTCGTGCAGCATCTTCCCGGGATCCTGCTCGAGGTGCAGGCGCTCGATGCCGATCGTGGCGGTCTTGCCGCCGTCGAGCTCGACCGCGACCTCGCCCTCGCCCACGATCGGATCCTTGTACTGGCTGATCTGATAGCCCTGCGGCAGGTCGGGGTAGAAATAGTTCTTGCGGTCGAACACCGAGCGCAGGTTGATCTTGGCGTTCAGCCCGAGCCCGGTGCGCACCGCCTGGCGGACGCACTCCTCGTTGATGACCGGCAGCATGCCCGGCATCGCCACGTCGACCAGCGAGACGTGGCTGTTGGGATCGCCGCCGAACGCGGTCGAGGCGCCCGAGAACAGCTTCGACTTCGAGGTGACCTGGGCATGGATCTCCATGCCGATCACGACCTCCCAGTCGCCGGTGGCGCCCTTCATCAGCTTGCCGCTGGTTGCCGTCATGGCCCTCAACTCCCCATCAGCGCGGAGACGATCCGCTCAAATTCGATATCCAATGCATCCTTGGCGACGGGCTGCCCGGCCTGCCGATACCAGTAGGCGGCATTGCCGAGATCGCCTTCGACGCGATGCAGATGCGCGTGCACCCAGGCCGCGTCGCGGCCGGTCTCGTCCTGAATGATCTTGTGCGAGCGGTCCCAGTCGCCCTTCGCCAGCCACCACAGGCCGGTCAGCACGGGCGACAGTCCGGCCGCGGGCGCGTCGCCCGCGAGGCTCGTCTTGAAATCGGCGACGCTTACCACCACCGGACCGGCGTGAAGCGTCCCGCCGCCTGCTCGATGACCTCGCCGAGCGAGAACAGCGTCTCCTCGTCGAACGGACGGCCGATCAGTTGCAGCCCGAGCGGCAGCCCCTGACTGTCCTTGCCGGCGGGCACGGCGATGCCTGGCAGTCCCGCCATGTTCACGGTCACCGTGAAGATGTCGTTGAGATACATCTCGATCGGGTCGGCGCCGCCCTTCTCGCCGATGCCGAAGGCGGCCGACGGTGTCGCCGGGGTCAGGATGGCGTTGACGCCCTTGGCGAAGCAGTCCTCGAAATCCTTCTTGATGAGGGTGCGGACCTTCTGCGCGCGCAGATAATAGGCGTCGTAATAGCCGGCCGACAGCACATAGGTTCCGATCATGACGCGGCGGCGGACCTCGGCGCCAAACCCTTCGGCCCTGGTGTTCTCGTACATCTCGCCGATGGACTTCCCCGGCACGCGCAGGCCATAGCGGACGCCGTCGTAGCGCGCGAGGTTAGAGGACGCTTCCGCCGGCGCCACGATGTAATAGGCCGGCAGCGCGTATTTGGTGTGCGGCAGCGACACCTCGACCAGCTCGGCACCGGCCGCCTTCAGCCACGCCGCGCCCTCGCTCCAGAGCTTCTCGATCTCGGCCGGCATGCCGTCCAGCCGGTACTCCTTGGGAATGCCGATCTTCATGCCCTTCACCGACCTGCCGATCGCCGCCTCGTAGTCCGGCACGGGGATGTCGACCGAGGTCGTATCCTTCGGATCGTGGCCGGCCATCGAGCGCAGCAGGATCGCCGCATCCCGGGTCGTGCGCGCGATCGGCCCGGCCTGGTCGAGCGACGAGGCAAAGGCGACGATGCCCCAGCGCGAGCAGCGGCCATAGGTCGGCTTGATGCCGACAGTGGCGGTGAACGCCGCCGGCTGGCGGATCGAGCCGCCGGTGTCGGTTGCGGTCGCGCCCATGCAGAGCAGCGCGGCCACCGCCGAAGCCGAGCCGCCGGACGAGCCGCCCGGCACCAAGGTGGTGTTGGAGCCCTCGCGGCGCCACGGGTTGCCGACCGGGCCGAAGCACGAGGTCTCGTTCGACGAGCCCATGGCGAACTCGTCATTGTTGAGCTTGCCGAGCATGACCGCGCCGTCGCGCCAGAGCTGCGAGGTCACGGTCGACTCGTAAGGCGGCACGAAATTGCCGAGGATCTTCGAGCACGCCGTGGTGCGGACGTCCTTGGTGGCGAACAGATCCTTGATCCCCAGCGGAATGCCGGCCAGCGGCCCGCCTTCGCCCTTATTGATCCTGGCGTCGGCGTCGCGCGCCATGGCGCGCGCCTGATCCGGCGTCTCCATCACGAAGGCGTTGAGGGCGCGCGCGTCCTCGATGGCCTTGAGATGAGCGTCGGTCAGCTCGAGCGACGTGAAGGTCTTGCTCGCGAGGCCCTTGCGGGCCTCGGCGAGCGTCAGCGAAGTCAAATCGGTCATTTGTTGATCGGGCTGCAGAAGAACGGAGAAAGCGTCTTGTCGTCGGCCGGGTCGTCCGCGAAGAACTTGTGCTTCTTGGGCTCGGCTTTCTTGGTATTGGCGGCCGCTTCGAGCTGGTCGAGAATCTCGTTCACGGCCTTGTCCGGATCAGCGGCCTTGCCCTGCCGCTCCATCGCGTCGAGATAGTCCATATAGGCCTTGTAGGCCGCTTCATCGTCGCAGAGCAGGCACATGGCGTTGGCTCGCTTGTCGGTTACGGCTCGGGTCGATCGCGCCGGAGCAGCGACCAATCCAACCCCTTGGCTATTCCACGACCTTCGGCACGAGGAAGAAGTGGTTCTCGGTCGCCGGCGCGTTCTTGACGATGTCGTCGGCGATCTCGCCGTCATTGACGACGTCCTGACGCTTCTTCATCGCCATCGGCGTCACCGAGGTCATCGGCTCGACGCCCTCGACATTGACCTCCGACAGCTGCTCGACGAAATCCAGCATCGCATTGAGTTCGCCCTGCAGATGCGGGACCTCGGCGTCAGTGACAGCGATCCGCGCCAATTGCGCGATCCGGCGGACGGTGGCGGCATCGACCGACATTATATAGGGCCTCACGGGACAAGGTGAACCCGCCCTATAGCAGAGCCCGCTTTCGCGCCGCAACCGGCAGCCGCGGGGCTTTCCTGGGGCAGCGCCCTGCCCGACGCCTCAGCCCGCCAAGCTTCGCAGCCGTGCCAGAGCCTGTGCGGCCAGCATCCGCGTCAGTTCGGCCGCCGGCATCTCGCGCCCAAGCGGCAGCGCCTGCCCGGCCCAGAGATTGGTGAAATCGACCCGGCCCTGCTTCTCGGCTGCGGCTTTCAGCGGTCCGAGCGCCGTCGCCGCATGCGGAAAGGCCGGTGCATCCGGCGAGATCGGCCCGACCTCGCGCATCACCCGGTTGGCGACGCCGCGGGCGAGCCGACCGGTCATCACGTTGGTGATGACGGTCGATTCGTCGCTGGCGGCGGCCAGCACCGCGCGCGCCGCCACGCTGACCTTGGATTCGGGACTGCGCAGAAAAGCGCTGCCGATCTGCACGCCGGAGGCGCCGAGTGCGAACGCAGCGGCAATGCCGCGCGCATCGGCGATGCCGCCGGCCGCGATCACCGGCAACTTCACGGCGTCCACGATCTGCGGCACGAGAGCAAACGTGCCGACCTGCTCGGCGAGCTTGTCTGTCAAGAACATGCCGCGATGGCCGCCCGCCTCGGCACCTTGCGCAATGATGATGTCGGCGCCGTTCCGCTCCAGCCAGACCGCCTCGCGCACGACGGTCGCCGACGCCAGCACGACCGCGCCGGTCGCCTTCACGCGCGCGAGCAGCCCGGGCTCAGGCAGGCCGAAATGGAAGCTAACGATCTCCGGCTTCAGCTCCTCGACGGCAAGGCACATCGCTTCATCGAACGGCGCGCGATTGGCCGCCTGGACCTCCGCATCGGGATCGATGCCGTACTCGCGGTAGTAGGAGGCCAGCCGCCGCCTCCAGCCGGCCTCGCTGATCGCATCGGCCTCGACCGCGGTGTGGCAGAAGAAATTCACATTGATCGGCGCGGCAATGCGCTGGCGGAAGATGTTGACCTGCTCGCGCATCTTGTCGGCAGAGATCATCGCACACGCCAGCGACCCCAACCCGCCGCCTTCGGCCACAGCGATCGCAAGCTCGGCGTCGGCCACGCCCGCCATCGGGGCGAGCACGATCGGATGGTCGGTCTTGACGAGATCAGCGAAACGGCGATCGGGCCACATGGTCTGCTCCTATTGCTCGGCTGAGACGGCGGATGAATTGCGCCGTCCCTGAAGAATGTGCTCGGCCTCGCTGACGATGCGCGCGACGATCTCGCCGGCCGGTGGGATATCATGGATCAGACCGACCGCCTCGCCGGCGATGACCGCTGCAATGTCGAAATTGCCGTTGGCGCGTGCCTTCATATAGTCGGCCGAGACGGTCTCGACCTGCTGCAGCAGATCGACCTCGCGTCCCATCCAGCGGCGCGCATGATCGTTGACCAGGCAGCGGCCGGTGAACGGCGCTGGCCAGACATTGTTGCGCGACAGATCAAAGATGATGCCGCGCACGGTCTCGCCGGATTTTGCCGCGCAGATCCGCCGCTTGGCCTCGTCGGCGCCGGCAGCCTCCCGGCTGGCATAAAAGCGCGTGCCGAGCAGCACGCCCTCCGCCCCCAGCATCAGCATCGCCGCAAGGCCGCGGCCATCGGCGAGACCGCCCGCAGCCACCACAGGCAAGCGGCCGGCCGCGAGGTCGACGATCGCCGGCACGAGATCGAGCGTGGTCCGCGACGCGCCATGACCACCCGCCTCGGTTCCTTGCGCGATCAGGATGTCAGCCCCGGCCGCAATCGCCTGCTCCGCCATCACCTCACTCTGCACCTGGCAGATCAGCAGCGCACCGGCACACTTGATATCAGGCGCAAAGCGCGCGGGATCGCCGAACGACAGCATGATCGCCGCAGGCCGCGCGGCGAGCGCGATGTCGAGCAGATCGGGCTGCTTGGCCAGCGACCAGGTGATGAAGCCGATGCCGAACGGCGCGCGCAGGCCTTCGAGCTCCGCAATTTCATGCGCGAGCCACGTCCGATTGCCGTAGCCGCCGCCCAGAATGCCAAAGCCGCCGGCGCCGCTGACCGAGCGCACCAGCCGCGCATCGGCAATCCCATCCATCGGCGCCAGCAGGATCGGATGGCTGATGCCGAGCCCTTCTGTCAGCGCCGTCCGTAGCGGCATCACAGTCTCCTCATCTCTGGACGGCGAGTTTAGGCGCGGCTAACATTCTCTCAAAATGAATACTTGAGAACTCTGCCATCGCAGATTCAAAACGGAGATTGGCCGTGGAGCTGAGCGACCTCCAGACTTTCGCGGCTGTTGCGCGCACCGGCGGTATCACGCGCGCGGCGGAAGCCCTCAACACGGTGCAGTCCAACGTGACCCAGCGGATCAAGGCGCTGGAGGCCGAGGTCGGCACCGCATTGTTCGAGCGGCACAGCCGCGGCATGACCCTGACCAATGCCGGACTGCGCCTGCTGCCTTATGCCGACCGGATCGCGGCGCTGTCGCGCGAAGCGCTGCTCGCGGCGCGCGACGACGGCGATCCCAAGGGACCGCTGATGATCGGCTCGATGGAAACGACCGCCGCCGTGCGGCTGCCGACGCTGCTCGCGGATTTTCATCGACGCTTCCCGGCGGTCGCCCTCGGCCTGCGCACGGCGCCAACTGCCGAGCTGGTGGCCGCAGTGCTCGACGGGACGCTCGAGGGTGCCTTCGTGGCCGGCCCGATCGACCATCCCGATCTCTCGGGCATCATCGCCTTCGAGGAAGAGCTGGTGCTGGTGACGGCCCGGCGCTTCGAAAGCCTGCCGGCTCTGCGTGCGGCGACAACGGCGTCCGGTCCGACGGCGCTGGTGTTCAGGGCCGGCTGCACCTACCGGCAGCGGCTGGAGCAGGTCTTCAACGATTTCGGCTGGCCCGCGGCAGCGCGCATCGAGCTCGGCACGCTCGACGGCATGATCGGCTGCGTCACCGCCGGCATGGGCGTCGCGCTGTTGCCACGCGCCGTATTGACGCGCAACGAGATGATCGGCAGCGTCAGCCTGCACACGCTCGATGCAGTTCATGCAAAGGTCGAAACACTGTTCATCCATCGCCGCGCGGCGCATCGCAGCAGCGCGCTCTCGGCCTTCATGGCCGGCCTCGCCGGCCGGGATCACGACATCGCGGCTTGAGCGGATTCACCCGGAGATTGTACTGAACGTTGCCGGCGAGCGTCACATTCCATTGCGCGAAATGACGTTCTCGACCATGAAACGCGGCCATTTCGACCGATGCGACTTTCGGGCGCTGTGCAGCGCACGCGCGCGAAAATAATTTTGTCGCGCCATCCTCTACTACGTTAGGATGTGGCGCTGGCCAGCGCGAAACACAACAAACGTCAACATGTCGGAGGAAATGCGATGCGCAACGCGTTCGTGTTGTGCTGCTCGATTGCCATGATGGGTGCGATCGGGACGGCCAATGCCCAGGACAAGACCCCGGATTGGACGAAATCGAAATGGGGCCCACAGGACGAGATCGGCGCGGCCAACTACATCACGCCGGAGCTCGTGGTCAAAGCCGCCTCGCTGGTGAAGACCGGCAAGACCTACCCGCTCGGCATGATCGTCGATTCCAAGACGCCGGCCTATCCGCCGCGTTCGTTCAAGATCACCGTGGTGCAGCCGGGCCAGGCCGGAATTCCCGGCCTCGGCCCGAACAAGGCGACCTACAATGACGACATCGTCGAAGGCTGGGTTGGCGTCGGCAGCCAGATCGACGGGCTCGGCCATCTCGGCATCGAGCACGTCTATTACAACGGCAACAAGCTGCTCGACTTCGCCGATCCGACCGGCCTGAAGAAGCTCGGCATCGAGAAGGTACCGCCATTGGTGGCGCGCGGCGTGCTGCTCGACATGGCCGCCTATTACAACACCGACGTGGTCAAGGAAGGCACGGCGTTCAACGTCAAGGAGATCGAGGAAGCTGCCAAGAAGCAGGGCGTCGAAATCCGCCAGGGCGATATCGTGATCTTCCACACCGGCTGGCTTGGTTTGATCGGCAAGGACGACAAGCGTTACGGCGCCGGCGAACCCGGTCTCGGCGTCGAAGGCGCCAAATACCTGACCTCGAAGGGTGTGGTCGCAGTCGGCGCCGACAACTGGGCGGTGGAGGCGATCCCGTTCGAGTCGTCGAACCTGTTCGAGGTGCACCAGATCCTGCTCGCCATGAACGGGACCTACATCCTGGAGAACATGGACACGGCGGAACTGGCCAAGGACAAGGGCTACGAGTTCCTGTTCGTGCTCGGCCAGCCACGCTGGCGCGGCGGCGTCCAGGGCATGATCAACCCGATCGCGATCCGTTAAGCTCCGCCGATCTCCTCGTGAGGGCGTGCCGGGAGCGCCGCGCCCTCACGAGGAGTCGGGAATCGTCCTGCGAAAGCAAGCCTTGGACAAGGAGCCCGCCACAGGCGCGCCTGAAGCTGGCCGACAGAGACCAGGGTCGGGGGGGCAGTCGATCAAGCCGCCCCTATCGGTCGTTAATGGAGGTAGCCGAGCAACAAGGCGCTCGCCATGTCTCGCGCACGCGGGGCGAGCGCCGCATCCGACAATTCGCCCGCAGTCCAGAAGGACAACACGCCGCGGAAACTGAAGGCGAGTTGCTCTGGAAGGCAGCGCAGGGCTTGTTCTCGCCGGCCGGCCCTCAGTCCCTCTCCCTTCCCCAAGGCCAGTGCCCAGAAGGCAGTGGATCGGGACAGCGTCTGACCGGGCGAAGCCTGGGCGGCACCCAGCCATCCCATCACGGTCCGGTTCACGTCTGGATTCTCCAACATCACTGCCACCGCCGTATCAATAGCCAATAGCACGCGGGCATTTGCATCTCTCGATGGTGGCGCGGCGGCGTACCGCACCTCCATGGTGTCGATCCGACGTATGGAGAGAGCCTGCATGATCGCGGCCTTGTTGCCGAACTGATTGAACGGCGTCGCGAAGCTGACCCCCGCCTCAGCGGCAAGGTCCCGCATCGAGAAATCGGCCCTGCCCTGACGAAGAAGCCGCTCTGCGGCATCGAGGACGTGCCGACGAAGCGGCTCGCCTCTCATGCCACTGGATGAATGTTCGGTCTTGCCACGTGCCATGCAGTATCTATATCATGATATAGATAACCTTGTCATGCGGAGTTGTACGATGGCGGCTGCCGATTCGAAGATCTTCCTCATCACTGGCGTCAGCTCGGGCTTGGGCCGAGCGTTCGCAAAGGGCGCGCTGGCCGCCGGCCATCGGGTGATCGGGACCGTGCGAAGGATCGGCGATGCCGAGGCTTTTGCCGCGCTTGCAGCGGGCAAGGCTCATCCTCTCGTGATCGATGTTACCGATTTCGATGCAATCCCGGCTGCGGTGGCAGAGGCCGAGAAGCAGATTGGCGCGATCGACGTACTGGTGAACAATGCCGGCTATGGTCACGAGGGCACGCTGGAGGAGTCCTCGCTCGACGATCTGCAGCGGCAGTTCGCCGCCAACGTGTTCGGCCCTGTCGCGATGATGAAGGCCGTGTTGCCGGGGATGCGCGCGAGGCGGCGCGGCCATATCGTCAATGTGACCTCCATGGGCGGCTTCATCACCATGCCCGGGATCAGCTTCTATTGCGGCAGCAAGTTCGCGCTGGAGGGCATCTCGGAGTCGCTCGGCAAGGAAGTGGCCGCCTTCGGCATCCGCGTCATTGCGCTTGCGCCCGGTCAGTTTCGGACCGATTGGGCGGGACGGTCCATGGATCGCACGCCGCGCAGCATTTCCGACTACGACGCCGTCATGGATCCGATTCGTGCCGCCCGATTGGCCAAGAGCGGAAACCAACCCGGCGATCCCGCGAAGGCCGCACAGGCATTGCTTGCCCTCGTGGAAGCCGAAAAACCGCCTGTACGGCTGTTCCTCGGTGAGGACGCGCTGGCCCTGGTCGAGCAGAAGATCGAGGGCATGAAAGCCGAAGTGAGTGCCTGGAACAAGCTCTCGCGCTCCACCAGCTTCGCTTGATGATCCGAAGCCGGCGCATCCGGGAAAGACTGCAACGCTCGACATCTGGGCCGGTCGACTCGCGTGCGCGAGCTTCATCGGGGCGGCGAAGCGATGCACGCCCTCACCTGCTGGCTCGCCACGCGCCTGCGTGTTAAGCGCATTGCCATGCCCGCCCCCACTCTCCCCCTTGTCGAAGCCGCCGGCCGCTGGCCCGAGCGCGGCGCGCTCGTCGGCCTCGATCTCGGCACCAAGACCATCGGCGTCGCCGTGTCCGATCCCGATCGCCGGCTCGCCACTGGCGTCGAGACGATCCAGCGCAAGGCCTTCAAGGCCGATGCCATCAGGCTGCTTGCCATTTGCGCCGAGCGCAAGGTGGTCGGCTTCGTGCTCGGCCTTCCCATCAACATGGATGGCAGCGAGGGGCCGCGGGCGCAATCGACCCGGGCGTTCGCGCGCAATCTCGCCGGCCTTACCGACTTGCCGATCGGCCTGTGGGACGAGCGGCTGTCGACGGCGGCGGTCGAGCGCGAGTTGATCGGCATGGATGTCAGCCGCGCCAAACGCGCCGAGGTGATCGATACGCATGCGGCGATCTTCATCCTGCAGGGTGCGCTCGACCGGCTGACGACGCTGCGCCGCTCGGGTCAGTAGTCGCATGGGCCCCGTCATCGCGGCGCTGGCGCCGGTGTTCCTGCTGATCGTGGTCGGCTTTGGCCTGCGGCGCAGCCTGATGCGGCTCGATACCCAGTGGCACGGGCTGGAGCGGTTGACCTACTACGTGCTGTTCCCCGCCCTGCTGCTGCAGAGCCTCGTCAAGGCGGATCTCAGCAAGGTGCCGGTGGCCGGCATCGGCGGTGCGCTGTTCCTGGCGATGCTGGCGATGTCCGCGCTCTGCCTCGCCCTGCGGCCGCTGCTCGCGCGCGCCGGCGTCGACGGACCGGCCTTCACCTCGATCTTCCAGGGCGCGACGCGCTGGCAGACCTACGTCGCGCTTAGCGTATCGGCCAGCCTGTTCGGCCCCACCGGCCTTGCGGTGGCGTCGGTCGCGATGATCGCGATCATCCCGATGGTCAACGTGTTCAGCGTCGCGGTGCTCGCCCATTATGCCTCGCCGAACCGCCGCTCGTTCCGCGAGATCCTCGCCACCATCGTGCGCAATCCGCTGATCTGGGCCTGCGTCCTCGGCCTCGCGCTCAACGTCGCGCGGGTGCCACTGCCTAAACTCTGGCATGATGCCGCCGACGCGCTCGGCCAGGCGTCGCTGCCGATCGGCCTCCTGGTGACCGGCGCCGGCCTGCACTTCGAAGGTTTGCGCCGCGCCGGCCCGGCCGCCGCGCTCGGCGTCGTGCTCAAGCTGGTCTTGATGCCCCTCCTCGCGATCGGGCTCGCCGGATGGTTCGGCGTCACCGGCCCGAGCCTCGTGGTGGTCGCGATCTGCGCGGCGGTGCCGACCTCGCCGAGCGCCTATGTGCTGGCCAAGCAGATGGGCGGCGATGCGCCGCTGCTGGCGCAGATCATCTCACTGCAGACCGTGCTGGCGGCGCTGACCATGCCGCTCGCGATCGCCTGGGCGAGCTGAACACCGCGCTCAGGAGTGGCCGCTGGCGAGCCACATGGTCTGCACGGTGGCGGCGAGGTTGTTGAGGCCATGCAGCACGACGGTCAGCCAGGTCGAATGGCTGACCGAGCGCAGATAGCCGAACCACAGGCCGAGCGCGAGCACCTCGAGGAAGAAGTACCAGTCATACTGCAGATGCATCGCGGTCCAGACCAGCGACGACAGGACGATCGCGCCCGGCACCCGCAGAAACGAATCCGACCAGCCGCGATAGAGGAAGCCGCGCGCGAACAATTCCTCGGACAGCGGCGCCGCGACGCAGAAGGCGAGCACCATCAGCCAGACCGTGCCGTCGCCCTTGGCCGTCTTCAGGACGTCCAACATGAAGCCCGGCGAGACCTCGCGCCCCGTCGCTCGTGACATCAGGTCCCAGGCGACGACGATCACCACCATGCCCACGATGCCGATGCCGACATACTTCCACGACGTCCAGCGCAGGCCGAGATATTCGGCGAAGGGCGTGCGGGTATGACGGACGGCGAAATAGACCGCCAGCAGCACGGCCGGCAGGCCCATGATCACCGACAGCGACAAGGTCAGCCCGCGGCTGGCGATGTGAACCAGCGCAGCGGCGTCGGTCGGCCCGTCCCGCATCAGCAGAAAATAGCCGACCACCGCAGCCTGGCCGGCGAACAGCGCGATGAAGATCACGAAGCCCCACAGCGCGGTCCACCAGAAGCCGAGCGTGCGCGGCTGGTGTTTCGCAGGCGCAACCTGTTGCGGTGGATTGGCCGGATCGAGCGAGTCCGCGACGGCGGCTTCAGGAGAATCGGTCAAGGCAGGGCGCGCTCCAGCAAGGCACGGATATCGGCGGGATCGAGATCGACCGCGCCATACATGCTCGGATGCACGGCGGCGAGCCGCGTGGCGGCGAACAGTTCGGCGTGAGCGGGCGTGACAGAATTGAGTGCGGCCGCGGCTGCCAGCAGCGCCAGCTTCTCGACCGCAAGCCGGGCAACGCGCTCGGAATCCGGCCGGCGGAAGCTGGTCTCGATGAAAGCGAGCGCCTCCGCCGCGCCGGGAAGCCCGCTGGTCTCTGCCTTCAGTTGCATCAGCACGTGCGCGGCCGCCTCCGCCTCGCGCGTCAGCGCCCGCAGCACGTCGAGGCACATCACGTTGCCCGAGCCCTCCCAGATCGCATTGACCGGCGACTCCCGGAAATGGCGCGCGAGAATGCCGTCCTCGACATAGCCGTTGCCGCCCAGGCATTCCATCGCCTCATACAGGAACGGCGACGCGCTCTTGCACACCCAGTATTTGATCGCCGGTGTCAGCAGCCGCACGTAGTTCGCCTCCCGCGGCGACAGAGGCGCACGATCGAACGCCTGACACAGCCGCATCACCAGCGCCACCGTCGCCTCGACATGGAGAGCCATGTCGGCGAGCACCGCCTGCATCAGCGGCTGGTCGGCGAGATGCTTCTGGAACACGCTGCGGTGGCGCGCGTGATGCAGCGCGTGCGCGAGCCCCGAGCGCATCAGGCCGGCCGACGAGATCGCGCAATCCTGCCGCGTCAATTGCACCATCTGGATGATGGTGCTGATGCCCCTGCCCTCGTCGCCGACCCGCTCGGCATAGCTGCCCGCGAACTCCACCTCCGACGAGGCATTGGAGCGGTTGCCGAGCTTGTCCTTCAAGCGTTGAAACTGGATCGCGTTCACCGAGCCATCCGGCTTGAAGCGCGGCATGAAGAAACAGGTCAGGCCACCTTCGGCCTGCGCCAGCACCAGGAAGGCGTCGCACATCGGCGCCGACATGAACCATTTGTGCCCCGTGATGCGATAGCCATCGGTCGTGCGCTCAGCGCGCGTCATGTTGGCGCGCACGTCGGTCCCGCCCTGCTTCTCGGTCATGCCCATGCCGAGCGTCATGCCGCGCTTCTGCCACCACGGCGCAAACGCCGGATCGTAGTCATCAGTCGCGATGACCGGCATCGCTCTTGCCAGCAGATCCGGCTGGGCGGCCAGCGCCGCCACCGAGGCCCGCGTCATCGTGATCGGACACAAATGGCCGCTCTCGACCTGCGAGGCGATGTAGAACTTCGCGGCGCGCACCACCTCCGAGCAGCCGCCGACGGGCTGGCCTTCTGCCGTCCATGTCGAATTGTGCAGGCCGGCCGCGGCCGAGCGCGACATCATCGCATGGTAGGCCGGATGAAATTCGACGACGTCTCGCCGAAAGCCCTTGGCGTCGAAGCTGCGCAGCTTCGGCGTGTTCTCATTGGCGAGCCGGCCCTGCTCGGCCATCTCGGCCGAGCCCCACAGCGCACCGAACGCAGACAGCTCCTGCTCGGCGCCAGCACCGCCATTGGTCTTCACCGCGTCGACCAGCGGCTGGTCTGCCGTGAACAGGTTGACGTCCTCGAATGGCGGCGACTGGTTGAAGACCTCATGGGTCGCGAAGGAAGACTGCGTCATGGCCGTGCCCTGCTACAGATCGATCATCGGCGCAGCCGAATGGGAAAAACATAAGTGGTCGCGCCAGCGCCCGGCAGCGAAAAGTGCCACCACTCCTTGGCATAGTTCACAAAACCTTGCCGCGCCATGGCCGAGAGCAGCTCATTGCGCCAGCGCCGCTGCTCGGGCGCCAATCCTTGCGCGGCGGTATGCGCCTTGGGATCTAGACAGTCGTAGCCGGTTCCCATGTCGACGCTGCCCTCGGGCGCGCGTAGCGCTGCGGGCGCGGTGCAGTCGGCATAGTCCTTGGCCGGATCGAACACCGCCGAATTGTCCGCCGCGAGCTCGACCAGCGTGAGATCGAGCGCCGCACCGGTCGAATGGCTCGAACGCACGGCGATATAGCCGAGACGGAACAGGTCCTGCTTGGCAATGCGCGGAGTGTAACGGCGACCGGCCGTGGTCTCGACGCCGTCCTGCGACCAGGCCAGCATCTCCGCCACGGCACGCACCGGCCGGTAGCAGTCGAGCATCTTCAGCGACAGGCCGCGCGGCCGCAGCTCGGCTTGGATAGCCTGCAGCCGCCGCGCCACGTCACGCGTCACGACGCATTCGGCCGCCTCGTAGCCCGGCAAAGGGCGGCCGACGAAATTGTTGCTGCCGGCATAACGGATGTCCTGAAGGATCGTCGGGTCGATGTCGCGGAGATAGACGAAATCGAACGGCAACGCGCCCGCACAGGCCGGCACGATCGCTGCCAGCAGGATCAGGGCATATCGGAGCGGACCTCCTCCGACGATGGCCCGCCAGCCGATGGTTTGGAGCCCCCTGAGAGGCTCGAAAGACGGAACGGGGGATAACTCGGAACCCCGGCTTTCGGCCTTGCCCCCCATGGAAACCGCGCCTATAGCTCTGGCTTTAATGGCAACCTCTCCGAAATCGACTTTCGTCCTCGGGCACCGGCATTTGCTGGGAATCGAGGGCCTTTCCGCCCACGACATCACCGGTCTCCTCGATCTGTCCGAGGAGTATGTCGAACTGAATCGTCAGGTCGACAAGAAGCGCACCGTGCTGCGCGGCCGGACCCAGGTCAACCTGTTCTTCGAGGCGTCGACGCGGACGCAGTCCTCGTTCGAGATCGCGGGCAAGCGGCTCGGCGCCGACGTCATGAACATGTCGGTGTCGTCCTCGTCCATGCGCAAGGGCGAGACCCTGATGGACACCGCGGTCACGCTGAACGCGATGCACCCGGACATCCTGGTGGTCCGCCACCATGCGTCCGGCGCGGTCGAGCTGCTCGCGCGCAAGGTTGACGGCTCCGTGATCAATGCCGGCGACGGCGCGCATGAGCATCCGACCCAGGCGCTGCTCGATGCGCTGACGATCCGCCGCAACAAGGGCCGCATCGAGGGGCTGGTGATCGCGATCTGCGGCGACGTGCTGCATTCGCGCGTCGCGCGCTCCAACATCCTGCTGCTGAATACGATGGGCGCCCGCGTCCGCATCGTCGCGCCCTCCACGCTGCTGCCGCCCGGCATCGAGCGGATGGGCGTCGAGGTCGCGCGCGACATGCGCGAGGGCCTCAACGGCGCCGACATCGTGATGATGCTGCGCCTGCAGCGCGAGCGCATGAACGGCTCGTTCGTGCCGTCGTCGTCGGAATATTTCCAGTATTTTGGGCTCGATCAGAAGAAGCTCGCTTACGCCAAGCCCGACGCGCTGGTCATGCATCCGGGACCGATGAACCGCGGCGTCGAGATCGAGTCCATCGTTGCCGATGGCGCACAATCGCTGATCCGGGAACAGGTCGAAATGGGGGTTGCCGTGCGCATGGCCGTGCTCGAAGCACTGGCCCGCAACCTGCCCAACGCGTGATACAGAAGTCGGGACAAAACGCCATGCTGACCGACCGCCGTCCGATCCTGCTCGCCAATGCGCGCGTGATCGATCCCTCCCGCGACTTCGACGGCCCCGGCGACGTGCTGATCGCCGACGGCGTCATCCGCGACCTCAAGCGCGGCATCGGCGCGGCCGGCGTGCCCGAGGGCACCGATGTCGTCAACTGCGCCGGCAAGATCGTCGCCCCCGGCCTGATCGACATGTGCGCCTTCGTCGGCGAGCCGGGTCTGGGCCATCGCGAGACCTTCGCCAGCGCCAGCCAGGCGGCGGCGACCGGCGGCATCACCACCATCATCTGCCAGCCCGGCACCGAGCCGGTCATCGACAACTCGGCGACCGTCGACTTCGTGCTGCGCCGCGCGCGCGACACCGCCATCGTCAACATCCAGCCGATGGCGGCGCTGACCAAGGGCCTGCGCGGCGAGGAGATGACCGAGATCGGGCTGCTGCGCGCTGCCGGCGCCGTCGCCTTCTCCAACGGCCACACCAGCGTGATGAACGCGCAGGTGATGCGCCGCACGCTGACCTACGCGCGGGATTTCGACGCCCTGATCGTGCATCACACCGAGGATCCCAATCTCGTCGGCGAAGGCGTCATGAACGAAGGCGAGTTCGCCTCGCGGCTCGGCCTCTACGGCATTCCGCCCGCAGCGGAAGCCGTCGTGCTCGAACGCGACATGCGCCTGGTGGCGCTCAGCAAGGGACGCTATCACGCGGCCGCGCTGAGCTCGATCGACTCGCTCGACATCCTCAGGCGCGCCCGCGAGGCAGGCCTCACGGTGAGCGCGTCGGTCTCGATCAACCACGTCACCCTGAACGAGAACGACATCGGCCCCTACCGCACCTTCCTGAAACTGACGCCGCCGCTGCGCACCGAGGTCGACCGCCGCGCGCTGGTCGAGGCGCTGGCCTCGGGCCTGATCGACGTCATCATGTCGGACCACACGCCGCAGGACGTCGAGGTCAAGCGGCTGCCGTTCGCGGAGGCTGCGAGCGGCGCGGTCGGCCTTGAGACCATGCTGCCGGCGGCGCTGCGGCTCGTACACAATGGCGAGCTGAGCTGGACGACCCTGATCCGCGCGATGTCGACCCGGCCCGCCGAGCTGCTCGGCCTGCCCGGCGGCACCTTGCGGGCGGGCGCGCCGGCCGACATCATCGTGATCGATCCCGACGTGCCCTGGATCCTCGATCCGGCCGACCTCAAATCGCTGTGCAAGAACACGCCGTTCGACGAAGCCCGCTTCACCGGCCGCGTGGTCCGCACCATCGTCGGCGGCCGCACCGTGTTCGAACATGTCTGACGCAAGGCCAAGCTCGGAAGGAGCGGTATGATGGGTTCCGAAGCCTTCCTGCCCCTCGCTCTCATCATCGGCTATCTCCTGGGGTCCATCCCGTTCGGCCTGATCCTGACCAGGCTGGCCGGCACGCAGGATCTGCGCAGCATCGGCTCCGGCAATATCGGCGCCACCAACGTGCTGCGCACCGGACGCAAGGGGCTCGCGGCAGCAACCCTGCTCGGCGACGCGCTGAAGGGCACGGCCGCGGTCATCATCTCCGGCTATCTCGGCGGCCCGAATGCAGCGATGATCGCGGGCCTCGGCGCCTTCCTCGGCCACTTGTTCCCGGTGTGGCTGAAGTTCCGCGGCGGCAAGGGCGTGGCGGTCTACATCGGTATTCTGATTGGCCTGTTCTGGCCCGGCGCCATCTTCTTCTGCCTGGTGTGGCTCACCACCGCGTTCGCGCTCCGCTACTCATCGCTCGCGGCACTCGTCGCGAGCGTGCTGACGCCGATCGTGCTGTGGGCTTTCGGTCACACCGCGCTGGCCGCCTTGTTCACCTTGCTCACACTGTTGCTCGTTTACATGCATCGCGAAAACATCAAGCGATTGCAGTCGGGCACCGAGAGCAAGATCGGGGCGAAGAAGTAATCACTCCGGACAAATACGGAAAACCTGTGTTGCGCCCTGATTTCACAGCGGCTGCGCAGCAACACCGGCGATTCATCAGCTAATAAGTTAACGCGGGACTCTGGCGTGAATCATGATTGCCTGTCATGATTCCTGCATGTGGTTACGCAAGACCAATTCCAGCGGTTCGTCGGCCACGCACGATGACCGTACTGATCAGGCTCCGGCGCAGCAGAAGGCGGCCCCGGCCCGATCGAATGCCAGCCTGCTGCTCTCGGCCGCCGAGATCTGGTCGACCGGCATCACGGCCGCTGCAGAACCAGCGCCGACGCCTGAGGCAGTCGCGCCTGCCGCGACGATCATGTCGGATGTCGCGCCGGCCGTTGCCGAGATGATCATGGCGGCCACGAGCGCACCCGTGATCAGCGAGACCAAGGCCGCGGAGACGCCCGAGCGAACGCTGGCGGAGACGATCGCAACGGTCACGCTGCCGCCACCACCCCGGACGTGGCCGCCGCGCAAGCTGTCGCTGGCCCTGCAGGGCGGCGGCACGTTCTCGGCCTTCACCTGGGGCGTGCTGGATCGCCTGCTCGAGGAGCCCGGTTGCGATTTCGACACCATCAGCGGCGCCAGCGCCGGCGCGGTCAACGCCGCGCTGCTCGCGAGCGGGCTCGCCAAGGGCGGCCGCGACGAAGCCCGCAACCGGCTCGCTTTGTTCTGGACCCGGCTGATGGAGGAGGCGTCGTTCCGATCGCTGTTGGTGATCGGCGCGTACTCGCCGGCGAGCAGCTCGGTGTCGTTCGGCGCGGGGCTGCGCGGCGGACGCGCCGACCCGCTCGATCTCGACCCGCTCCGCGACATCCTCCTCGAGACCATCGACTTCGACGCCGTGCAGGGCCCGGCCGCGCCCCGCCTGCTGATCGCGGCGACCCGGGCCCGTGACGGCCTGCCGCAGATCTTCCGCAATGCCGGCATCACGCCGGATGCGCTGCTCGCCTCCACCTGTCCCGCGCAACTGCACGCCGCTGTCGACATCGAGGGCGAGGCGTATTGGGACGGCAGTTACCTCACCAATCCGCCGCTGATCCAGATCGCGCATGAGTCCAGCGCCGCCGACCTGCTGGTCGTTCAGGTCACGCCCGCGCGCGACGGCAATGTCCCGATGACCTCGGCCGCGATCGATCGCCGTCTCGACCAGATCGCCGGCAATGCGGTCCTGAACGCCGAGCTCGCGGCGCTCGAATGGGCGCGCAGCGACGGCCTGCATCCGCCGCGCGTTCATCGGCTTGCCGCCGAGGACGAGATCGAGGCCCTGGCTCAGCGCGATGCGACCGATCTCGGCAGCAGCTTCATCGAGCTGCTGTACCAGCGCGGACGCGACGCCGCCGAGCGCTGGCTGCGCGAGGCTCCGGTCGGCACCACGCCGGCCATCCAGGGCGATCAGCCGGCGCTGTCGTCTCCGATATCCGCGTCCGAGGATGTGCGCGACGTCGCGCCGGCGTAGCGCGCCCTCTTCCCTGCGTCCTCGGGTTGCTCCATTCTAGTCCCCGGTAAAGGGGGCTTTGCGTGGATGCCATCAACACGACGATCGAGCTGAGCGACACCGAGCGGCGCGACCGGCTGCGCCTGATCCGGTCCGACAATGTCGGCCCGCGCACCTTCCGCTCGCTGCTCGACCATTTCGGCACCGCGCGCGTAGCGCTCGACCGGCTGCCCGATCTGGCACGCCGCGGCGGCGCGGCCGGAGCCGGCCGGATCTGCACGGTCGGCGAAGCCGAGGCCGAACTCGAAGCCTGCAAACGGCAAGGCGTCGAACTGCGGGCGCCGAACGAGGACGGCTATCCGCCCCGCCTCGCCACCTGCGAGGATGCGCCTCCGCTGCTCGCGGTGCGCGGCGCCCGCGAGACGTTGATGCGCCCGATGATCGCCATCGTCGGCTCGCGCAACGCTTCCGCCGCCGGACTCAAATTCGCCGGCCAGATCGCCCATGAGCTCGGTCAGGCCGGCTTCGTCATCATCTCCGGCCTCGCCCGTGGCATCGACCAGGCCGCCCATCGCGCGAGCCTCGGCAGCGGCACGGTCGCGGTGCTCGCCGGCGGCCATGACCGGATCTATCCGCCGGAGCACGTCGACCTGCTCGGCGCCATCATCAGTGGCAGCGGCGCCGCGATCTCCGAGATGCCGCTCGGACACGAGCCGCGCGCCCGCGACTTTCCCCGCCGCAACCGGCTGATCTCCGGCGCCTCGCTTGGCGTCGTCGTCGTCGAGGCCGCGCATCGCTCGGGCTCGCTGATCACGGCGCGCATGGCCGGCGAACAGGGCCGCGAGGTCTTCGCCGTCCCGGGCTCGCCGCTCGATCCCCGCTGCGCGGGCACCAACGATCTCATCAAGCAGGGCGCCGCGCTCGTCACCGAAGCCGCCGACATCATCCAGGCCGTCGGCCCGATCATGGAGCGGCCGCTGCCCTTTTCGCTGCGCGAGCCGGACGAGGAGTTGTTCGCCCCCGATCCCGAAAGCCACGACCGCGCGCAGATCACAGCCCTGCTCGGCCCGACGCCCGTCTCGATCGACGACCTGATCCGGATCAGCGGTCTGTCACCCGCCGTGCTGCGCATGGTGCTGCTCGAGCTGGAGCTGGCCGGCCGCCTGGAGCGCCACGGCGGCGGGATGGTGTCGCTCACCTAGCGCTCAGTCGGCATCCTTGCGTGCGTCGAAGTGCGTGCGTGCCCGCTCGATCTGCTCCTGGTGCTGGATGGCCCAGTGCCCGAGCGCCTGCACGGGCTGCGACAGGCCGCGGCCGAGATCGGTCAATTCATAGTCGACCCGCGGCGGGATGGTCGGAAACACCGTGCGCGTCACCAGCCCGTCGCGTTCGAGGCCGCGCAGGGTCAGGGTCAGCATGCGTTGGGAAATGCCGCCCACGAGGCGCTTGAGCTCGTTGAAGCGCTTCGGCCCGTCCTGCAGCATCATGATGACGAACACGCTCCATTTGTCGCCGACGCGCGCCAGGATCGAGGCGACGCCCCGGCAATCATTGTGCTCCGACTCCGCCGGCAGGTCAGGATCAGGGCTGTTCGCAGGTGTCATGGCTGTGCCCGAGTTTCAAAAATGTGCGTTCTTGTGGAGTTACAGCACAGTCACTCATAGTGCGCCAGTTACAAACCAATACCAAGGTGACTGACCGATGACCCAACTCCTTCATGTCGACTCCAGCGTGCTCGGCCCCCACTCCGTCAGCCGTCAGGTGTCCGCCGCAATCGTCGTGCGGCTCCGCCAGCTGACGCCGGACCTCGAGGTCACCTATCGGGATGTCGCCGCAGAACCGCTGTTGCATCTGTCGGGCGCGCATGTCGCGACCATGCGCGGAGGAGCGGCAGCGGATCCAGCCATCGAGGCGGACATCACGTCCGGTCAGGCGGTCCTTGAGGAGTTTCTCCGCGCCGATACCGTCGTGATCGGGGCTCCGATGTACAATTTCTCCATCCCGAGCCAGCTCAAGGCATGGATCGACCGCATCGCGGTCGCGGGCAAGACCTTCAAATATGGCCCGAACGGCCCGGAAGGGCTCGCCGGCGACAAGCGCGTGATCATCGCGATCTCGCGCGGCGGCCGTTATGGCGCGGATACGCCGATGGCCGCCTTCGAACATCTGGAGACCTATTTGCGCGGGGTCTTCAGCTTCATCGGCGTCAAGGATCTCACATTCATCGCGGCCGATGGTGTCCAGATCGGGCCGGAGCAGCGCGAGCAGGCGCTCGCGACGGCGCTTCAGACGGCCGGCGATCTCGCTGCCTGATCGAGACGGTGGCTGCCGCCGGCAGCCACCGTCTCTCACCGTGACGAGGCCTCGCCACAGGCTGCTCTCTGGCGCCTATCCCCGATAGATCGGCGCACCGGCCGGCGAGCTCGTGGCGCCGCCATCGACGAACAGCTCCTGCCCCTGGATGTGCGCGGCATCGTCCGACGCCAGGAACAGCACGGTGCTGGCGATATTCTCCGGCTCGCCGATATGGCCGAGCGGCGTGGTCGCCGCGATCCTTGCCTCGAACATCTTCTCAGCCTCGGGCGTCGCGACCGCGGCGCCCCAGATCGGCGTCCGGATCGCGCCCGGCGCAACCACGTTGACGCGGATGCCGCGCGGCGACAGCTCCGACGCCAGCACCCGGGCCATCGCGCGCACCCCAGCCTTGCTGGCGGCGTAGGCCGAATAGCCGGGATTGCCCAGCACCGAGATCACGGAGCCATTGAGGATGATCGAGGCGCCGTCCTTGAGATGAGGCAGCGCCGCCTGAACGGTGAAGAACACGCCCGTCAGATTGGTGCGGATCACCTGCTCGAACACCTCGGGCCTGGTTGCTCCGGCCGGGGTCGCGCCGGGGATGCCGGCATTGGCGAACAGGATGTCGAGCTTGCCGAAGCGCTCTGCGGCGCGGGCGGCCGCGGCCTCGGTCGCAGCGATGTCGGTGGCATCGGCCACCAGCGCCAGCGCGTTCGGCCCGAGCTCGCGCGCCGCAGCCTCCAGCCGCCCGGCATCGCGCCCGGTGATCGCGATCCTGGCGCCTTCCGCGACAAAACGGCGGGCGGTCGCAAGCCCGATGCCGCTACTGCCGCCGGTAATCAGTGCCGTCTTGTTTGCAAGCCTCACGCCCGCCTCCAAATGGTTGCATAATTAAACCGATAGACGACATAGGCCGATCGGTTTTATAATGCAACCACACAAGCGCGTGAGCAGACGCTGGTGCGGCCAGGCTACCAGCCGTCCCGCGGGTGACAGGACAAGGATGACGTGATGGTCAAGCGCACCAGTCTGGAAGGCGACGCCTGCCCGATCGCGCGGTCGCTGGATGCGATCGGCGACTGGTGGTCGCTGCTGATCATCCGCGATGCCTTTCTCGGCGTGCGCCGCTTCAGCGCATTTCAGCGCAGCCTCGGCATGGCGAAGAACATCCTTACGGTGCGACTGCGGGCGCTGGTCGATCGTGGCATCCTGACCACCGAGCCGGCCGCGGATGGCAGCTCCTATCGCGACTACGTGCTGACGCCGAAAGGCCGCGGCCTGTTTCCGATCCTGGTCGCACTACGACAGTGGAGCGAGGAATTCGACGAGCACCCGGACGAGATCGCCACCGCGCTCGTCGACCGCGCGAACCGCAGGCCGGTTCGCAAGCTGCTGCTGACTGCGGAGGACGGCCGGACGCTGGCGCCGGAGGAAACCGCTCTCGCCCCGCGCTGAGCGCGGCTGGCCGTCAGCAGAGCCTGTGGCGGCTGCGCAGCCTGAGATGCTCCTCGGCCTCCAGGTTCGCCATGCGCAGCAGGTAGTCGAGCATGTCGAGGTGATGGCGCTGCGCCAGATGCGACAGGCTGGCCGTCACCTCGGCGATCAGCGCCGCCGCGGCGTCGGGGTCCTCCACCGTCACCTCGACGTCCGGGTCGCTTTTGTCCACTGCCTTGGCCAACAACCGTCACCCAGCATAAGGAATTTGACGAAAAACAACCTCAAAAGAGCACGATTCTCATCGTGCTCCGTACAACCTGATAGGTACTTCGCCGGTCGAACGCAATCGCCTTTCAACATCCCTCGATTTGACAGGAACCCCCTCACCACCCATGTTCGGGTCAACGCAGCCGGCGCGAATCCCGCGAAGCCAGCTTCAATCCTTCCACTAAGCCATTGGAAATACATGAATATCGTCATCGTGGAGTCGCCTGCCAAGGCCAAGACGATCAATAAGTATCTGGGCTCCTCCTACGAGGTTCTGGCCTCTTTCGGTCATGTCCGCGACCTTCCGGCCAAGAACGGTTCCGTCGATCCGGACGAGAATTTCCGCATGATCTGGGAGATCGATCCCAAGGCGGCCGGCCGACTCAACGATATCGCCAAATCGCTGAAGGGCGCTGACCGGCTGATTCTCGCCACCGACCCTGATCGCGAGGGCGAAGCGATTTCCTGGCATGTGCTGGAGGTGTTGAAGGAGAAGCGTGCGCTCAAGGATCAGAAGATCGAGCGCGTCGTCTTCAACGCCATCACCAAGCAGGCCGTCTCGGAGGCGATGAAGCATCCGCGCCAAATCGACGGCGCGCTGGTCGACGCCTACATGGCGCGCCGCGCACTCGATTACCTCGTGGGCTTCACTCTCTCTCCCGTGCTGTGGCGCAAGCTGCCGGGCGCCCGCTCGGCCGGGCGCGTGCAGTCGGTCGCGCTGCGCCTCGTCTGCGATCGCGAGCTCGAGATCGAGAAGTTCGTCCCGCGCGAATACTGGTCGCTGATCGCGACCTTGGCGACGCCGCGCGGTGACACCTTCGAGGCGCGCCTCGTCGGCGCAGACGGCAAGAAGATCCAGCGGCTCGACATCGGCACCGGCGCAGAGGCCGAGGATTTCAAGAACGCGCTCAATGCGGCGAGCTACACGGTCGCGACCGTCGACGCCAAGCCCGCGCGGCGCAACCCGCAGGCCCCCTTCACCACCTCGACCCTGCAGCAGGAGGCGAGCCGCAAGCTCGGCTTCGCGCCGGCGCACACGATGCGCATCGCGCAGCGTCTCTATGAGGGCATCGACATCGGCGGCGAGACCACCGGTCTCATCACCTATATGCGAACCGACGGCGTGCAGATCGACGGTTCGGCGATCACCCAGGCCCGCAAGGTGATCGGCGAGATCTACGGCAACAAATATGTGCCGGAGAGCCCGCGCCAGTACCAGGCCAAGGCCAAGAACGCCCAGGAAGCGCATGAAGCGATCCGCCCGACCGACCTGTCGCGCAAGCCGGCCGATCTGCGCAAGCGGCTCGATGACGACCAGGCCAAGCTCTATGAGCTGATCTGGACCCGTACGATCGCGAGCCAGATGGAATCCGCCGAGCTGGAGCGCACCACCGTCGACATCATCGCCAAGGCGGGCGCCCGCACCCTGGAGCTGCGCGCGACTGGCCAGGTCATCAAGTTCGACGGCTTCCTCGCCCTCTATCAGGAAGGCCGCGACGACGAGGAGGACGAGGACGGCCGCCGCCTGCCGCAGATGAGCCCGAACGAGCCGCTCAAGCGACAGAATCTCGCGGTCACCCAGCATTTCACCGAGCCGCCGCCGCGCTTCTCCGAGGCCTCGCTGGTCAAGCGCATGGAGGAGCTCGGCATCGGCCGACCCTCGACCTATGCCTCGATCCTACAGGTGCTGAAGGACCGCGGCTATGTGAAGCTCGAGAAGAAGCGGCTGCACGGCGAGGACAAGGGCCGCGTCGTCGTCGCGTTCCTGGAGAACTTCTTCCGCCGCTACGTCGAGTATGATTTCACGGCGGATCTCGAGGAGCAGCTCGACCGCATCTCCAACAACGAGATCGCCTGGCAGCAGGTCCTGAAGGATTTCTGGACCGGCTTCATCGGCGCCGTCGACGACATCAAGGACCTGCGCGTGGCGCAGGTGCTCGACGCGCTCGACGAGATGCTCGGGCCCCACATCTATCCGCCGCGCGACGACGGTGGCGATGTCCGGCAGTGCCCGACCTGCGGCACCGGACGGCTCAACCTCAAGGCCGGCAAGTTCGGCGCCTTCGTCGGCTGCTCGAACTATCCGGAATGCCGCTACACCCGCCCGCTCGCCGCCGACAGCGAGGCGACGGCCGATCGCGTGCTCGGCCAGGATCCGGACACCGGCCTAGACGTCGTCGTCAAGGCCGGCCGCTTCGGCCCCTACATCCAGCTCGGCGAGCAGAAGGATTACGCCGAGGGCGAGAAGCCGAAGCGCGCGGGCATCCCGAAAGGGACGTCGCCCGCAAGCCTCGAGCTCGACTATGCGCTGAAGCTGCTGTCGCTGCCACGTGAGGTGGGCATCCATCCGGAGACGGGTCTGCCGATCATCGCCAATCTCGGCCGCTTCGGGCCGTTCGTGAAGCACGACAAGACCTATGCGAGCTTGGAGGCGGGCGACGAGGTGTTCGACATCGGCCTCAACCGCGCCGTCACCCTGATCGCCGAGAAGATCGCCAAGGGACCGAGCAAGCGCTTCGGCGCCGATCCCGGCAAGGCGCTCGGCGACCATCCGTCGCTCGGCCCCGTCGCCGTCAAGGCCGGCCGCTACGGCGCCTATGTCACCGCCGGCGGCGTCAACGCCACCATTCCCGGCGACAAGGAGAAGGACACGATCACGCTGGCGGAGGCGATTGCGCTGCTCGACGAGCGCGCCGCCAAGGGCGGCGGCAAGAAGGCCAAGGGCAAGGCTGCGAAGCCGGCCAAGGCTGCCGGCAAGGCCAAGCCGAAGACCGGCGGTGACGACGACACGCCGAAGCCGGCGAAAAAGGCCGTGGCGAAGAAGGCGGCCGCCAAACCGAAATCAGACTCCACCAGCAAGGCGCGTGCGCCCGTCGCCAAGGCCGCCAAGACCTCGGCCAAGCCTGCGACCAAGGCGACGCCCAAGAAAAGCGCCGGCAAGGCCCGCGGATGAGAAAATGACCCAAAAGCGCGACATCGGCTTCCCTTCGCGGGAGGTCATCGTCGCCTTCATCCGCGCCAATCCGGGCAAGGTTGGCACCAAGGACATCGCCCGCGCATTCGGCCTGAAGAATGCCGATCGCGTCGCGCTCAAGCAGTTGCTGCGCGAGCTCGTCGCCGACGGCACGGTGAAGAAGAGCGGCCGCAAGAAGGTCGTCGAGACCGCGACACTGCCGGCCACGCTGGTCGCCGACATCACCGGGCGCGACAGCGACGGCGAATTGATCGCCAAGCCGGCCGAATGGGACGAGGCCGAACAGTCCGAGCCGCCGCGCATCCGCATCCACACGCCGCGTCATGCCGGGCCGGGCTCGGCCGCCGGCGTCGGTGACCGCGCGCTGCTGCGGGTCGAGCCGATCAAGGATGCCGAAGGCGTGGCCTATCGCGGCCGCGTGCTCAAGGTGCTCGATCAGGCGCGGCCGCGCGTGCTGGGCATTTTCCGCAGCAATCCCGGCGGCGGCGGCCGCCTCATTCCGGTCGACAAGAAGCAGGCCGGCCGCGAGCTCTCCATCGCCCCCGCCGACACCAAGGACGCCAAGGACGGCGATCTCATCAGCGTCGACCTGCTGCGTGGCCGTGGCTATGGCCTGCCCGCAGGACGCGTGAAGGAGCGCTACGGCTCGGTCGCCACCGAGAAGGCGATCAGCCTGATCGCGATCCATGCCCACGAGATCCCGATGGACTTCTCGGCCGCGGCGGTGGCCGAAGCCGAAGCCGCGCAGCCCGCGACCTTGAAGGGCCGGGAGGACTGGCGCGAGCTGCCGCTGGTCACAATCGATCCGCCCGATGCCAAGGACCACGACGACGCCGTTCATGCCGCGCCCGACCCCGATCCGAACAATGTCGGCGGCTTCATTGTCCACGTCGCCATCGCCGACGTCGCCTACTACGTGCGGCCGGGCTCGGCGCTCGATCGCGACGCGCTGATCCGCGGCAACTCGGTCTACTTCCCCGACCGCGTGGTGCCCATGCTGCCGGAGCGCATCTCCAACAATCTGTGCTCGCTGGTGCCGGGCGAGGCGCGCGGCGCGCTCGCCGTGCGCATGGTGCTCGGCGCCGACGGCCGCAAGCGGTCGCACTCGTTCCACCGCGTGCTGATGCGCTCGGCCGCAAAACTGTCCTATGCGCAGGCGCAGGCCGCGATCGATGGCAAGCCGGACGACGTCACCGGTCCCCTGCTCGAGCCGATCCTCACGCCGCTTTATGCGGCCTATGAGGTCGCCAAGCGCGGCCGCGACGCGCGCGATCCGCTCGACCTCGACATCCCCGAGCGCAAGATCCTGCTCAAGACCGACGGCACCGTCGATCGCGTCGTCGTGCCGGAGCGCCTCGACGCCCACAGGCTGATCGAGGAGTTCATGATCTCGGCCAACGTCGCCGCGGCCGAACTGCTGGAGAAGAAGGCGCTGCCCCTGATCTACCGCGTGCATGACGAGCCGACGGTGGAGAAGATCCATGCGCTGCAGGAGTTCCTGAAGACCCTCGACGTGCCCTTCGCCAAGAGCGGCGCGCTCAGGCCCTCGCTGTTCAACCGCGTGCTGACCCTGGTCGCCGGCCAGGACTACGAGCATCTCGTCAACGAGGTCGTGCTGCGCTCGCAGGCGCAGGCGGAATATTCGACGGACAATTACGGACATTTCGGCCTGAACCTGCGCCGCTACGCCCACTTCACCTCGCCCATTCGCCGCTACGCGGACCTCGTCGTGCACCGCGGCCTGCTGCGCGCGCTGAACCTCGGCGACGGCGCCCTGCCCGACAGCGAGACGCCGGATCATCTCGCCGAGGTCGCGGCGCAGATCTCGGTCACCGAGCGGCGCGCGATGAAGGCCGAGCGCGAGACCGCCGACCGGCTGATCGCCCATCACTTGGCCGACCGCATCGGCGCTACCTTCCAGGGCCGCATCTCCGGCGTCACCCGCGCGGGCCTGTTCATCAAGCTCGACGAGACCGGCGCCGACGGCCTGGTTCCGATCAGGACCCTCGGCACGGAATATTTCGACTATGACGAGACGCGGCACGCGCTGATCGGCCAGCGCAGCGGTGCCATGCACCGGCTGGGTGACGTCGTCGACGTGCGTCTGGTAGAAGCTCAGCCGGTGGCCGGCGCGCTGCGCTTCGAGCTCCTGACCCAGGCGGATGTCCTCGTTTCGCGGCATGGCCGCCGCGACCGGTCGAAGAGCAAGACGACCGTCAAGGCGAAGAGCAAGGCGACCAAGCGGGCCAAATCCGAGGCTCGTCCGAAGCACGAAGAAAAAAGCCGCAAGAAAAGCCAAAAGGCAGGGGCAAAACGCAAGCCCGGCACATCGAAGAAAGGCAGATCATGGACGCCATGAGTTCAACGCCCCACGCAATGCCGCAAACCTGGACACGTGACACCGGCCTCGCCGAGAAGCGCGACGTCTGGACCGCGATGAAGCGCGGCCTGCGCTGCCGCTGCCCGCGCTGCGGTGAGGGCAAGCTGTTCCGCGCCTTCCTGAAAGTCGCCGACAACTGCGACCGCTGCGGCCAGGATTTTTCCGGCCATCGCGCCGACGATCTTCCCGCCTATCTCGTGATCGTCATCGTCGGCCACATCATCGTGCCGCTGGTGCTCTCGATCGAGACCAACTACGCGCCGCCAGTGGCGCTGCAACTCGCGATCTATCTGCCGGTGACCTTGGTCGCCGCGCTCGCCTTGATTCAGCCGGTCAAGGGCGCCGTCGTCGGGCTGCAATGGGCCTTCCGCATGCACGGCTTCGACGACAATCCGGTGGAGGGCATTCCACCGGTGTGAGCATTCGACCGATCGACGAGCAAGAAAAAGGCGGGGAGGACATGAGCGAGACGGCACAGGCGACCGGCGCGCCGGCGGGCAAGCCCGCCGAGAAGGAAGCGGACCACCATCCCTACACCAAGCCAAGGGATGCGGCGACGCTGATCCTGGTCGATCGCAGCAGCGCTGTGCCGAAGGTGCTGGTCGGCAAGCGCCACGACAAGGTCGTGTTCATGCCGGGCAAGTTCGTCTTCCCCGGCGGCCGCGTCGACAAGACGGATCACCGCATCCCGGTCGCAGCGCCCATGCCGGCCGAGCTCGAAGCCAATCTGTTCAAGGGCAAGCCACAGACGACGGCGTCGCGCGCGAAGTCGCTGGCCGTCGCCGCGATCCGCGAGGCCTGCGAGGAAACCGGTCTCTGCCTGGGACGCAGGGTCGACGGCCCCGCACTGAAGCTTGAAGGTCCTTGGGCGCCATTCGCGCAGGCCGGCCTCCTGCCCGATCCCTCCGGCCTGTTCCTGATCGCCCGCGCCATCACCCCGCCCGGCCGCATCAAACGCTTCGACACCCGCTTCTTCACCGCCGATGCCTCCGCCATCACCCACCGCGTCGACGGCGTGATCCACGCCGATGCCGAGCTGGTCGAGCTGGTCTGGGTCGAGCTCGGCTCCAAGCCGCTCGCCGACCTGCACCCGATGACCAGGAACGTTCTCCACGAGCTCGACCGCCGCCTCGCCACCGGCCCGCTCCGCCACGACGCGCCGGTGCCGTTCTTCCATTTCTACGGCGGCAAGATGCAGAAGGACGTGCTGGGCGGTTGAGGCAATCCCCGGTATAGCGCCGCTACGATGCTCGGTCGTGAATGATCGCGGTCACCTCGATCTCGACGCGCGCCGTCGCAGGCGTGAGGCCTGCGACCTTCACGAGCGTGCTTGCAGGCCGAATCGTCCCGAAGGCTTCGCTATGCGCAAGGGCCACCGCATCGGTATCCGCCATGTCGGTCAAGTACACGACCGTACGCACCACGTGACGGAGCTCCGCTCCCGCCTTCTGCAGCGCTTCGGCGATAAGGCCGATTACGCTTTGCGCCTGCGCGTAGACGTCGCGATCCAAATCAGGACCGCGCGCAGTCGTTCCGGAGACGAAGATTTGCTCGCCAACGCGGACCGCGCGCGCATAGCCATAGACGTCCTCGAACGGATAGCCTGAGGAGATGTTCAGCCGGTCTGACACGCCGATGGCTCCCTTGTGAATGAGTGCGAAAGGCACTGTTGCCGTTCGTCCCTGCCAGAGGAGCAGGATACTCGGTGGATGCTGGTCGCGGCGAGTGGGCGGTCCACCCCCACAACAAAGTGTCGTCCCAGCGAACGCCGGGACCCATACCGCGGAATCTTTCGATCGGCCCGGATGGTCGAGACTGTGCCTCACATTCCCTTCACGGAGTATGGATCCCGGCGTTCGCCGGGATGACACCGTTGTTTGGATCGCTTGCTCGGCACGTCATTGGAATGAGCGTGCTACGTCCGCCACCAAAAACGAAATCGTGTTCTGCCGCCGATTGCTGACACGCATGGGCCGAGTTCCTATCTGCCCAAGACAGCAACCATCCGCGGACGACCCTTCATGGCCCCACGTCAACTCAAGCTCGGCGCTTTCATGCGCCCGGTCTCCATCCACACCGGCGCGTGGCGCTATCCCGGCGCCTGGCCGGACGCCAATTTCAACTTCGCGCATCTGAAGCAGCTGATCCGCAAGCTCGAGGCCGGCAAGTTCGACGCCTTCTTCATGGCCGATCACCTGGCCGTGCTGAACATGCCGATCAATGCGCTGAAGCGCAGCCACACCGTGACCTCGTTCGAGCCGTTCACGCTGCTCTCGGCGCTGTCGGCGGTCACCGAGCACATCGGGCTGATCGCGACGGGATCCACCACCTTCGACGAGCCCTATCACGTCGCCCGCCGCTTCGCCTCGCTCGATCACATCTCCGGCGGCCGCGCCGGATGGAATATCGTCACGACGTCCAATCCGGACGCCGCGCTGAATTTCGGCCTCGACGATCACATGGAGCACGCCGAGCGCTACAAGCGCGCCCGCGAGTTCTACGACGTCGTCACCGGCCTGTGGGACTCGTTCGCCGACGATGCCTTCGTGCACGACGTCGAGCAGGGTCTGTTCTTCGATCCCGACAAGATGCATGTGCTCGATCACAAGGGCAAATATCTGAAAGTCCGCGGCCCGCTGAACATCGCCCGTCCCGTGCAGGGCTGGCCCGTCATCGTGCAGGCGGGCGCCTCGGAGGACGGCAAGCAGCTCGCGGCCGAGACGGCGGAGGCCGTGTTCACCGGCGGCGGTAGCCTCGCCGACGGACAAAAGCTCTATGCCGACATCAAGGGCCGCATGGAAAAGGTCGGCCGCGATCCGGAGCATCTGAAGATCCTGCCCGGCGCCTTCGTCGTGGTCGGCGACAGCGTCGACGAGGCCAGGGAGAAGCGCGCTCTGCTCGACAGCAAGGTGCATTACGACAGCGCCATCGCCTCGCTCTCGGTCATCCTCGGCACCGACGCCTCCGGCTTCGATCCCGACGGCCCGCTGCCTGATATCCCCGAGACCAACGCCTCCAAGAGCGGCCGCCAGCGCCTGGTCGATGTCGCCGCGCGCGACAAGCTCACGGTGCGGCAACTGGCGCTGCGGGTCGGCGGCTATGGCGGTCTGTCCTTCGTCGGCACCGCGAGGACGATCGCCGACCAGATGCAGGAGTGGCTGGAAAGCCGTGGGTCGGACGGTTTCAACATCATGTTCCCGTTCCTGCCGGCCGGGCTCGACGACTTCGTCGACAAGGTGATTCCCGAGCTGCAGCGCCGCGGGATCTTCCGGACGGCGTATGAGGGGCCGACCTTGCGGGACAATCTCGGCCTGCCCAGACCGAAAAACCGCTTCTTCGCGGCCTAGGGCCCCCAGAATCTGGCCCTCAAACCTTGACTTTGGGGGCTGGCTGGGTAGGTTGCCGGCCAACGGCGCCCCCTCTTTGGCCGGTGCCCACCCCCGATCCCGATTCCAGAGGTTCAAGACATGGCCAAAGCGGTCACCATCAAGGTCAAGCTCGTGTCGACGGCCGACACCGGCTTCTATTACGTTGCCAAGAAGAACTCGCGCACCATGACCGACAAGATGGTCAAGAAGAAGTATGACCCGGTTGCGCGCAAGCACGTCGAATTCCGCGAAGCCAAGATCAAGTAAGATCGCGGTCTGCTGCGACTTCAACGGGGCCGTTTCGGCCCCGTTTTTTATTGCGCGCGATGCAGCCACTGGATGCGGCCGGAGCCGTCCCGCATCGGATCGGTCCACTCGCCGCGGTCGAATCTCCGTTCCCGACTTAAGGAGCCATCAACCAAACCTGTGCGATTTTGGGGTAGCGACGCACCCGCGAGTCTCGCAGCGTCTCCCTCCTTATCTTACCGGCAGACCAGCGATGACCGATCTTCAGACTTTGCAATCCCGTCTCGATTTTATCGGCATCGACAATGCGACCAGAGAGGCGCTGCGGGAGCTGCGGCCGCTGATCGGCAAGGTGCTGCCTGGGCTGCTGGAGCAGTTCTACGCCCATGTCGGCAAGTACCCGCATCTCGCCAAGATGTTCTCCACCCCGGCCGCCATGCGGCACGCCAAGCAGGCCCAGCACGATCATTGGATGTCGCTGGCGACCGCGAAGTTCGACGATGCCTATGTGAAGTCGGTGACCCGGATCGGGATGGCCCACAACCGGATGGGGCTGGAGCCGCGCTGGTACATCGCCGGCTATTCGCTGATCGTCACCGGGCTGCAGAAGGCGATCGAGACGGAGATCGCGGACGGCTGGTTCGGGGGCCAGTCGGCCCGCGAGAAGAAGGCCGCACTGCAGGCTGCGATCACCAAGGCGGCGATGATCGACATGGATCTCGCCATCTCGGTCTATCTCGATGCGGCCAAGACGGAGCAGCACGTCGCGATGCAGCGCATGGCCGACGAGTTCGAAGCCACCGTCGGCCAGATCATCAACAAGGTTCATGCCGACGCGCGCACGCTCGAGGTCTCGGCCAACACGCTGACCAAGACCGCCGAGCAGACCCAGCAGCTGTCGTCCAGCGCCGCTTCCGCCTCGGGCCAGGTCTCGACCAACGTGCAATCGGTCGCCTCGGCCGCGGAGGAAATGACCTCCTCGGTCCATGAGATCGGCCGCCAGGTCAGGGAATCGACCACCATCGCCAAGGAGGCCGTGCGCCAGATCGAGCAGACGGACGTCGGCATCAGCGAGCTGTCACGCACCGCCGAGCGTATCGGCGACGTGCTCAAGCTGATCACCTCGATCGCCGCCCAGACCAACCTGCTGGCGCTGAACGCCACCATCGAGGCGGCGCGCGCCGGCGACGCCGGCCGCGGCTTCGCGGTGGTTGCCTCCGAGGTCAAGGCGCTGGCGTCGCAGACCGCCAAGGCCACCGAGGAGATCGGCCAGCAGATCGAAGGCATCCAGAACGCGACGCAGTCCTCGGTCGCCTCGATCAAGCAGATCGGCGGCACCATCCAGCAGATCTCGGAGATCGCCGCCGGCATCGCCGCCGCCGTCGAGCAGCAGGGCGCGGCGACGGGGCAGATCTCGCGCAACGTCCAGGAGGTCGCCGGCGGCACCGCGCGAGTCGCCGGCAACATCGACGACGTCAGCAAGGGGGCCAGCGCCACCGGCACCGCCTCGTCCCAGGTGCTGTCCTCCGCGCACTCGCTGTCGCGGGAGAGCGATCACCTCAAGGACGAGCTGGACAAGTTCCTGCGCAAGGTGCGCGCGGCGTAGCCGTGTTCAGCTGAACCGTCGAGCGCATCAGCGCGAGCGTCATAGCCACTCTTCCGCGCCGTAAGATCGGCGGATCACGCTGGGCTGATCCGCCGGACGCACCAGGCGTGCTACATCCCGTGGCTCTGGAACACCGCCGCGCAGCGCTTGCTCAGCTTGGCCCGATTCTGCGTCAGACAATTCTGGACCCCGAAGTCGTCGCCGAGCTGAGTGCGGCAGAAGCGCTTGGCGTCGGGTGCGCACGCCTTCTGCTCCTGCGGCGTGCCCATATGGGCCAGCGCGAATGACGGCAGAACGGACAGCGACACGGCAACCGCAAATATCAGCTTCTTCATCGGGGCTCCTCCTTGGGGCCCAGACAAACGCCTGCGGCGGCGGGCGGTTCCGACGACGTTCGATGCAGAACGGCCGCGCATCGCCCTGCGCTGGTCCGCTCCTCAGACCGCAACCGGACACGCGCGCGACAGCGCGGCGCGGGCGAGCAGCCGCGTCGAGTCCAACGTCGGCAAGGACGAGTTGGTGTCGTCGATGATGAGCGGAATTTCGGTACAGCCGAGCACGACCGCGTCGCAGCCCCGCGCCTTCAGCCGCACGATGATCGCCTGAAACGCGGCGATGGATGACGGCTCGAAGCGGCCGCAGACGAGCTCATCCATGATGATGCGGTTCGCCGTGATACGGTCGGCCTCGTCCGGGCGCTCGAAGGCGAGGCCGTTCGCGGCCAGGCTGTCGGGATAGACATTGCTATCGACCAGCCACTTCGTACCGGTGATGCCGACACGGCTGTAGCCTCTCCTGGCCGCCTCCTTGGCGACCTCGTCCGCGATGTGCAGCCACGGCAGCGGCGAGCGCGGCAGCACGAGCGGCAGCGCCTGGTGGATGGTGTTGTCCGGGCAGATCAGGAAATCCGCGCCGGCCGCCGCGAGCTTGCGGGCCGAGGCCAGCATCAGCTCGGCCACGCCTGCGAGATCGCCGCGATCGAGACATGTCACGTAGTCGGCGAGCGACGGCGTGTGCATCGACACCTCGGGATGCGCATGCGGCCCGAGGACGCCGGCTCCCTCCTTGCAGATGGTGCGATAGCAAAGCGCGGCGCCCTCGGCGGAGCAGCCGACGATCCCGATATGTTGCGTCATCTGACATGGCCTCCTCTCGCGATTCTCCGCGGATGATGGTCGAGAGACGCGCGATCTCTCCTCCCTCATTGCGAACGCAGCAATCCAGGCTCGTCCCGCAGACGGACTCTGGATTGCGTCGCTGCGCGCGCAAGGACGTTGTGGCAACGGCTCGCTGAGCAGGCAAGCCCGCGCTTTGGAACAAGCCATGGCATCGCGAGGGCGGATCACGCGGATCCGCCCTGCCGACGACCACCGTAACGTCGAGCGCCGGCTCGCGCGCAGCTACATCACGCCGCGGGACATCATCAGATGCGCCGTGCTCCGCTTGAACCGTTCGAGAGCGCGGTGCGCGGCGATGTGGTCGATGTCGCCTCGAGTCAGGCCGATATCAATCAGTTGCGCCTCGCTCAGGTCACGCAGATCGACTCTCATCCGCCTGAGCCGGCGGCCCTCCTGAAACACCAGCCAATAGCGCGCCAGCCGGCCGAGCAATCCCGGCGCTGCTGCGCCCGGCGGCCCGGCGGCGTCCTTTTCCGACACCGCATCACGCAGCACCGTGATGGACGCGGACGGTCGCGGCGCGGCTTGCACGCCACGTACAGCGTTCGTCGCTGCGGCCATGGGACGATCGAGACCGGGAGCGGCGCCATCGCGCGCGATCTCGGCAGTGAGGTTGGTCTGGGGCGGCATCGGATGCTCCTGCTGTTGTGCCGGCAGGGAGCGTGGCCAAACAAAAGGCCCCGTCCGATGCCGGCGGGGCCTGGTGGAATGATCGTGTCGTCGAAAACCTAGCGCACGACTCCTCCCACGGCCCGGCTGCAGCGGGTCGTATGTTTGCGGTTGGAGCGGCGCACGACATTGATCATGGTTTGTAGCTACCACGATGATTGCGCCAGATCAAGGCATGTAGTTCCTGCGCTCGCAGATGAGCACCTATGCGAGGCTTGTGTTCTGCCGAACTCCGCGCACACGACGTCTCCGGCAGAAAGTGTCCAGAAGGAAGCGCGATCTCACCTCCGTCATTGCGAGCGCAGCGAAGCAATCCAGCGTCGTGTGCGGGACCCTGGATTGCTTCGCTGACGCTCGCAATGACGTCGCGGCGACCATCTCGCGCTGTTGGTCGACCGTCCCTGCATCGCCACGGCCTGCGACCGACTACATTCCCCTCCGCGAGACGCCGCCCAGATATCGCGGGTCGTCCCTCAGGCTCTCGAGCATCCGCAGCGCGGCGATGTGCTCGATCTCGGCACGCGTGATGCCGATATCCGTGAGTTCGCGTTCGCTCAGCTCATACAGGCTGTCCCGCACAGTCTTGCGGCGCTGCCGTTCTTGAAGGGCGCGCCAGCACCAGCCGATCAGGCGGATGACCAGCCAAGTCGGCGTGGCCGGCGGACCGGCCGCGTCCTTTTCCGACAACACCTCTCGCAAGGCTGCGATCGACGCTTCGGACTGCGTCGATGGCTGCACGCTGCTGATCGCGCCGGTGACTGATGCGATCGAGAGATCGACGTTGAGCCCTGACACATGCGCAGCGTCGATCGTCGCGTTGGTCTGATGGGGTGGCATCCTGTGCTCCTGCTGTTATGCCGGCAGGGAGCGTGGCCAAACAAAAGGCCCCGTCCGATGCCGGCGGGGCCTGGTGAGAACATCGCGTCGTCGATCTCCTAGCGCGCGACTCCTTCCATGGCCCGGCCGAAGCCGGTCATGTGATCGAAGTTGACGATGCGGATCGATGTGCTCATGGGACCTGGATACCACCAATATCGGATAAAATCAAGAGCTGTTCCGTATGATGGCACATCTCTGAGGCGAGTATTTCGAACCGATGAGTTTGCGACGTGTCGTAGGGCGGATTAGCGCAGCGTAATCCGCCATTACACGGGCGGACAAGCGGCGGATTACGCTGCGCTAATCCGCCCTACGCAGTTTATCCGCCCAGCCGACGTTCGGGGCATCCCCTTGCAACCCACCCCGCAGCATCGCCCCAACCGATGACGACGTCGTGGTGATTACAGCAGAGGAGGTAACTGGCGTCCTTGTCGGAGACGTAAAATTCCATTGGCGGGCACTCCTCCAGGACACGTAGCAGATCCGCCCCGTTACGGAATGTCCAACACGCGCTCGCCCCCGCCACAATCATCACACATTCGCGCCTGCCGACATACGTCGGGATCAGTTGCCATCCGTCCGTCCTGTGCAGGCCCTGGGGCGCCTCGGAATTGTCCCAGGGCACGTGACCAAGAACATTCACACCGAGACGATCGCGTAGCAGCATCGCCATCGCACGCCGCTGCTCATCATCGAGCAAAGCAGCGACGACCTGTGTTTCGTTGATTGCCCGGGAGATATGGTCAAGCATCGTGATGCTGTTCCAACTGGCCCGATATCGCCTCGCAGGTGTTCCAGCGGATCACGCCGCGCAGATCCACCCTACGGCACTGCCCGAGTGGCTATGAAACGATCCTCGATGAAGCCAGCCAACCAGGCGGCAACACCTCCCAACAGTCCCATCACAAAGGGGTTGGCTTCGACGCCGAAGACGTGAAGGATCGGGAGTCCGCACACCATCAACCCACCAGTCAGAGCGCCAATACGAAGCGGCCTCATCTGTTTCCCCTGAGATCGCGGATGACCTTGGTAACGCATGTTAGCACGAGATAACTGAAGCTCGTAAGCCTATCAACGCCAGCGTGAAAATCATTGGTCATCCTGGAGCTTCGCGCGATCGGAAGTCGATCCTGTCCTCGGCAGTCTCCGGGACTGTCCTGCTCCGAAATACGAACTTCTCAAATAATCTCAACGTGATCGCCGTGGCCGCTCTCCGACCCGCATTTCTCACTTTCTTTTTTTCAGAATACATGCTACACGTCGCCCATCCCACCTCGCCACGAGGGGCGCATCGCGATCGTCACGAGCGTGAGGTGGGCTGCGGTGGGCGTGTCGGGGTGCAGCGTGGCTTGGCCGCGCGGACGAACATCCTGATGCGCACGGTGAAGCCGTGTGGTCCTGGCCTCCCGGTGCTGAGGCCAAGCGGGCGCTGCGACGAAGCGCGCTCGCGACGGGGGCAAGAACGCCGGTCCCCGGGGAGAGCGCGGAGTAAGCCGTAAAGCCATCGCGCAGGGAGGGCCGGATGTCCGGCTCGTACCTGTGGTTCTGCCGCGTGCTTTTTTCTGCACGCGGACCATGGGTGGTGTGCCGAGTATGAACGACAGCTTGGAGGTGGAAGTCCTCTATCCAGCCTGATGGCGGCGAAGGATTAGCGAAGCGCAAGGGCGTCATCGCGAGGTGGGGTCTGAAGACAGCGTGGAGCAAAGCCGCGGCCCGATGAACAAACATCGGATGTGAGGCCTACCCGGCCGGACGAGCGAGCCACCAATCGCGAAGTCCACGGTCATCAAGGGGCGGGGTGGTAGATCCGACGGGCATGCGGTGAAGGCGGTCGGTCTTACCTCGGGAGATCTGCGTCGTGTCCCGGCAACGGGACTGAGGTCGTTGCAAGGCGATCTGAACGCGACGCAGAAGTCAGCAGAGGGCATAGTAGGCGGCAGCGTACCGCCGAAGGCCCGAACGATGGAAGTTCTGGTGGAGCGGTGATCTCGCACGACCCAATGCGGCAGGAAGCTCAGAGCAATCTGAACCCTCGCCCCGGACCGAGGGGTGAAGCCCCGCGGGCCGGCGCCGGGGCGGCCGAAGCTCGCGCGGCGAAAGCCTGTCTCGATCAGACGGCGGTCGCGGGACCGTCGATGGAAAGGATCGTCGCACGTGAGAACCTGAAGAAGGCATTGGACCGAGTGAAGCGCAACAAGGGCGCGGCGGGGGTCGACGGGATGACCGTGGATGATCTGCCGGCCTACCTGAAGGTGAACTGGCTCGCGATCCGCGCCCAACTGCTCGACGGCACCTACAAGCCGCAGCCGGTGCGGCGTGTCGAGATTCCGAAGGCATCGGGCGGCGTCAGGCTGCTCGGCATCCCGACGGTGCTCGACCGCTTCATCCAGCAGGCGGTTCTGCAGGTGCTGCAAAGCGAATGGGATCGGACGTTCTCCGAGACGAGCTTCGGCTTCCGGCCGGGCCGCTCGGCGCATCAGGCGGTGGCGAAGGCGCAGACCTACATTGCGTCCCGGCACGCGGTCGTGGTGGATATCGATCTGGAGAAGTTCTTCGACCGGGTCAATCACGACATCCTGATGGGGCTGGTCGCCAAGCGGGTTGCCGACAAGCGACTCCTGAAGCTGATCCGCGGCTTCCTGACTGCGGGCGTGCTGGAGGGAGGGCTGGTCAGCCCGACGGAGGAAGGAACGCCGCAAGGCGGGCCGCTCTCGCCGCTGCTGTCGAACCTGATGCTGGACGTGCTGGACAAGGAGCTGGAGAGGCGAGGTCATCGCTTCGTGCGCTATGCCGACGACTGCAACATCTATGTGCGCAGTCGGAAGGCGGGCGAGCGGGTGATGGCGAGCATCGAGAGATTCCTGGAACGGCGCCTCGAGCTCAAGGTGAACAGGGCCAAGAGCGCGGTCGCCAGACCGAGCCACCGCAAGTTCCTGGGCTTCAGCTTTACGCAGGGGAAGAAGCCGCGCCGGCGCATCGCGCCTGAGGCCATTGCCCGTTGCAAGGCGAGAGTTCGGGAGCTGACGGGGCGACAGTCTGGCCGAAGCCTGGAGCAGATCATCGAGAAGCTGGCGCTGTATCTGAAGGGATGGCGCGGCTACTTCGGGTTCTGCGAGACGCCGTCGGTGTTGCGCAAGCTCGATGAGTGGATCAGGCGGCGGTTGCGCGCCGTCGTCTGGACCCAATGGAAGTGCGGTCCTACTCGCTTCGACGAGCTGCGACGCCGCGGCGTCGACCGGGAGACGGCGCTTAAAACCGCCGGCAACCCACGTGGTCCCTGGCGGCTCGCCAACAGCGCCGCACTGGCCAACGCTCTGCCAAGGTCCTTGTTCGCCTCACTCGGCCTGCCTTTCCTCGCAGCCCGCAAAGCCGCTTAATCCGCCGAACCGCCGTATACGTGATCCGTATGTACGGTGGTGTGGGAGGGGTGGAGTCGCGAGACTCCCCCCTATCCCGATAGGCCTTCACCCGGCATTCCCTGCGCCCTCTGTTCTCGACGAGGGCTTTGAATGGCAAAGCTCGGGCGCGGATGCGTGGCGAGGACGACATGTCATGTACGGAAGCCTGCCGTCCGACCCCGCCGTTACTTTGGCGCAACGACGTCGTACGCACGCCCGATAACCTGCAGCGCGCGTGGCCGTCCTTCGAGACGCAGGCCTGCGGCGTGCTCCTCAGGACGAGATCCGTGGTCTTGGCGCGGTCTTTGAGAGATCTTGGCGAAGCTCTCAACCCTCATGCTGAGGAGCGCCGCTTGCGGCGCGTCTCGAAGCACGAGGCCCGGAGCGGCTCGATGGCAGATGGAGGCCGTTGGACAGATGCGCCGCAGCTTCAGCCGAGGACAGAAAGATCGGAGCCGCCCTGCCCCTCAGCGGCCGCGGCCGGCGGCTTGCGGCAGGAACGGCGCCGGCTGATGCACGGGGGCGATCGCCACCGCGCGGTTGCGGCCCTCGTTCTTGGCGCGGTAGAGCGCGGTGTCGGCGCGCTTCATGACGTCGGCGATCGGCTCGCCCTTCTGCTCCAGGGTCGACAGCCCGATCGAGGTCGTGACCTCGATGCGCTTCTCGCCCTTGTGCACCGAGAACGGCTCGTTGGCGACCGAGCGCCGCAGCCGCTCGGCGACCATGCCGGCGACGTGCAAATCGGTCTCGGGCATCACGATCACGAACTCCTCGCCGCCATAGCGGCAGGCGAGATCGATGCCGCGGATCGACTTGCGCACGCGCATGGCGAACTCGCGCAGCACGTCGTCCCCGGCATCATGGCCGTAGTTGTCGTTGATCGACTTGAAGTAGTCGATATCGAGCATCATCAGCGCCAGCGGTTTGCCGCGGCTCGCCGCCTGGTCGGCCAAGGTCGCCAGATGCGTCTCCATGTAGCGGCGATTATGCAGGCCGGTCAGCGCGTCGGTGATCGCCATCTCGATCGAGTTCTGCACGTTGTCGCGCAGGTGGTCGGTGTAACGGCGCTTGCGGATCTGGGTGCGCGCCCGCGCCATCAGCTCGTTCTTGTCGACCGGGCGCAAGAGATAGTCATTGACCCCGATTTCCAAGCCGCGCAGCAACCGCGAATTGTTCTCCGCCTCGGCGATGGCGAGGATCGGCACGTGCCGGGTGCGCTCCAGCGAGCGCAGCTGGCTGCACAGCCGCAGGCCGTCGTAGTCGTTCAGGTCGAGCGAGACGATGACGAGGTCATAATTGCCTTCGGCGGCGTTGAACACGGCCTCGGCGGGATTGGTCTCGACATCGACGGCATGCTCGGTCGCCAGCATCGGCCCGAGCCGCTCGTAGGACGACGGCCGGTCGTCGACCAGCAGCACCTTGCCGCCCCTGCCGCCGTCGGCGACCGCATTGCGCTCGGGCGCCTGCACGCCGATCTCAAGCGAGGTCAGCGCGCGCATGCGCAGCTCGTCCGTCATCATCTTCAGCCGCGTCAGCGAGCGCACGCGCGCGATCAGCACGACGTCGGAGACGGGCTTGGTCAGGAAGTCGTCGGCGCCGGCCTCCAGGCCGCGCACGCGGTCGGACGGGCTGTCGAGCGCCGTCACCATGACAACCGGAATGAAATGCGTGGCCGGATTCGTCTTCAGCCGGCGGCAGACCTCGAAGCCGTCCATGTCCGGCATCATGACGTCGAGCAGGATGATGTCGCATTCGGCGCGCTGGCAGATCTGCAGCGCCTCGGCGCCGTTCGCGGCGGTCAGCACGTCGAAATACTCGGCCGACAGCCGCGCCTCCAACAGCTTGACGTTGGCCGGGACGTCGTCGACCACAAGGATACGCGCGGACACTGCAGAAACTCCTTAGCCGATGAAGCGGCGTACCGTTTCAATGAATTTTCCGACCGAGATCGGTTTGGAAAGATAGGCTTCGCAGCCACCCTCGCGGATGCGCTCCTCGTCGCCCTTCATGGCAAAGGCCGTCACTGCCACCACCGGGATGGCACGCAAATCCGGATCGTCCTTGATCCATTTCGTCACTTCCAGGCCCGAGACCTGCGGCAGCTGGATGTCCATCAGGATCAGATCGGGGCGAGTCCGGCGCACGATGTCGAGCGCCTCCACGCCGCTGGACGTCCCGGACGTCTGGTACCCGTGGGCTTCCAACAGATCGCGGAAGAGCTTCATGTTGAGCTCGTTGTCCTCCACGATCAGGACGGTCTTGCCCATCCGCCCCTCCGAATCACTGACACCGGCATGCCCTCTGGCGGACGCCTGTCCACCGCTACTCATCTAATTCAAACTAGCCCCAGATTCGTTCTAACCCGTTAAGTCGGTATTCGATCTTTCCCCGAGATGGTTTCCACTTGCTTGAACCCATTCCGAAGACTCGGGCATGATGGGCGCAAAGTAGAGCCGACAAGTTAACGGAAAGGCAAATCCGCCGTTGAAAAAGCCCGTTCGAAATCCGCGCGAAGTCGCTGAAATCGTTGCAGTTCAGGCCCTCGGCTTCCTGGCCGGCGAACCGGAGCGGCTGGGCCGGTTCCTGGCCGAGACCGGGATTGGGCCGGAGACGCTGCGATCCTCGGCCGCCGACCCCAATTTCCTGGTCAGCGTGCTCGATTTCGTGCTGCGCGACGACGAGACGGTAAAGGCTTTTGCCGCCAGCTCCAAGTTACATCCAACCAATATCATGGCGGCGCGGCAGGTATTGGGCGACCGGCAGTGGGAGCGCGACGTGCCGTGACCGCTTCCGCGCCAGAAGGAGCGTCGCGCGCGGTCAGCGGGCCGACCTGCTTCTGCCGCGACTGCCTGACGGATCTGGATGACAGCGCGCGCCGCTGCACGGCCTGCGGCTCGCCGCGCCTCGTCCGCCATCGCGCCCTGCCCGCGCTGACGCTGGCCCATATCGATTGCGACGCGTTCTATGCGACCGTCGAGAAACGCGACAATCCCGAGGTCGCCGACCGGCCCGTCATCATCGGCGGCGGCAAGCGCGGAGTGGTGTCGGCGGCCTGCTACATCGCCCGCACCTATGGCGTGCGCTCGGCGATGCCGATGTTCAAGGCGCTGGAGCTGTGTCCCTCGGCGGTCGTCATTCCTCCGGACATGGCGAAATACGTCCGGGTCGGCCGCGAGGTGCGCCAGGCGATGCAGGCGCTGACGCCGCTGGTCGAACCGCTCTCGATCGACGAGGCGTTCCTCGACCTCTCCGGAACCGAGCGCGTCCACGGCATGGTCCCCGCAAAGGTGCTGGCGCGCTTCGCCCGTGAGGTCGAGCAGACCATCGGCATCACCGTCTCGGTCGGCCTGTCCTGCAACAAGTTCCTCGCCAAGATCGCCTCCGACCTCGACAAGCCCCGCGGCTTCGCCGCACTCGACCAGGAGGAAGCGCGCAACATGCTGGCCGACAAGCCGGTCGGCTTCATCTTCGGCGTCGGTCCCGCCACGCAGCAACGGCTGGCGAACCAGGGCTTCCGCACCATCGCCGACCTGCAGCGTGCCGACGAGATCGAGCTGATGAAGCAGTTCGGCGGCGACGGCCGCAGGCTGTGGCGGCTGGCGCGCGGCATCGACGACCGCAAGGTGGTGGCCGACCGCCGCGCCAAGACGATTTCCAGCGAGACCACCTTCGACACCGACATCCGCGACTACGCGACCCTGGAAAAGATGCTGTGGCGGCTGTCGGAGAAGGTCTCGTCGCGGCTGAAGGCGAGCCAGCTGGCCGGCTCGACCGTCACCTTGAAGCTGAAGACCGCGGACTTCCGCCAGCGCACCCGCTCGCAATCGATCGCGGCGCCGACGCAGCTCGCCGGCAAGATCTTCGCAATCTGCAAGGAGATGCTGGCGCGCGAGACCGACGGCACGGCGTTCCGGCTGATGGGCGCCGGCGTCAGCGCGCTGCGCCCGGGCTCGGAGGCCTCCGACACCGACATGCTCGATCGCCGTTCGGCCTCGGCCGAGCGCGCGATCGATGCGCTACGCAAGAAGTTCGGCCAGGCCGCGGTGATCCGCGGCATCGCCTATGACGGCCCGGAGCAGACGGAATGACGCCCCGATCAATTGCCGCAGGGTTTGCCGTCCTTCGCGTCCTTGACGTCGAACTTGCCGAGCGCGCCGGCGATGACGAAATCATTGTAGTCGAGCACGAGCGCGCGCGAGACGCCGTTCTCGTACAGCTCGAACGACATCGCGTAGACCGGCGTCTGCTCGCCCTCGGCCCGCTTGGCGTCGCGGTCATAATAGCTGACCGTTACCGGCCAGCGCGTCATCTTCTTCATCTCGTCGTTGTCAGTCGAGGCATCGGGCTTGGCGGCCGCCTTGTCGGCCGACACGGCTGCTCCGATCACGGTCAGCGTGTTGTAGACCTTCTCGCCATTGTCCGAGCCGTCGTAGACCGTCAGCTCAAGCAGCGACTTGCCCTCGCGCGCGGCGGCGATGATGCGATGGATCTGCTCGGTCGGAAACACGGTCGAGCCGTCGAGCGTGAAGGTCTTCGCCTCCGGCTGCTTGAGCTTGACGGTGATGTGATCGCCGGTGCGCTCGGCGATGCCGTCGACCGGGCTGGAGGCCTGATCGTTCATGCGCGAGTCGATCTTGAAGCGATAGCTCTTGCCGGCGCCGTCCTCCCAGGCAGTCGAGCGCAGGTCGCTCAGGGTCACCTTGCCCTCGCCGAGATCGAGCTCCGACACTTGGCGGAATTCCGAGGTGTAGCCGTTGCAGGCGTTGCCGGAGAAATTGTAGAGGATGCGGCCGCGCGCGCTGTTGACGGGGCTCGATCCGCGCGACTTGACCAGGCTCAGGTCATAGAGCGCCTGATGCGGCAGGAACGGCACGGCCGCCCCGGCCGGCGCCGGACCGAATGTGATCGCCGCCACGGCGAGCGCTCCCATCGACAGTCGAAACGAATGAGCCATGAGTTTTCCTCGGAGGACGTATCGCTAAACCGTCACATTAAAGACCGCTGCATTACGTCGCAACTGCGGCTGGCTCACGGAAACGTGCGGTCAAAGCGGCGGATTGGCGTCGGCGCTGGCTGCTTGCATGTCACTAGCAACTGCGCCAAACAGGGCCGCGGTCCGGCACGGGATCGGCTTTCAGACGACAGAACGGGGATTTCAGATGGCGGGTACGGTTGAACAGAATCTGACGGCACAGGGCATCACGTTGCCGGCACCAAAGGCGCCGGTGGCCAACTACGTCCCGTTCGTGCGCACCGGCAACCTGCTGTTCGTGTCGGGCCAGGTCTGCCTCGGCGCCGACGGCAAGATGATCGCTTCCGGCAAGCTCGGCGGCGGCGTGTCGCTCGAGGACGGCTATGCGGCCGCGAAGGGCTGCGGCGTCAACCTGCTGGCGCAGGTCAAGGCGGCGATCGGCGACCTCGACAAGGTCGTGCGCGTCGTCCGTCTCGGCGGCTTCGTCAATTCGGCGCCGGACTTCCTCGACGGGCCGAAGGTCCTCAACGGCGCCTCCGACCTGATGGTCGCCGCTTTCGGCGACAAGGGCCGCCACGCCCGCACCACCGTCGGCGTCTCGGCCCTGCCGTCCGATGCGGCGGTGGAAGTCGAAGGCGTGTTCGAGGTTGAGTGAGAGAGAGCGCATGATCCGGAAAAGTGCGAAACGGTTTTCCGACGAGATCATGCGCCAGCAAAATGGACGGGGCGAATGCGCGCACCTGACTGGCTGACGGCCCGCCCCGTCGCCCATCGCGGCCTGCATGATGCTGTCAGCGGCATCATCGAGAACATGCCGGCCGCCGCGCGCGGCGCCGTGGCCGGCAACTTCGCCATCGAATGCGACATCCAGCTGTCGGCCGATGGCGAGGCCATGGTGCATCACGACTATGATCTCGGACGCCTCACCGAGGGCACCGGCCCGCTGATCGAGAAGACCGCAGCTGAGCTGAAAGCGATCAAGTTCAAGCAGACCGACGAGCGGATGATGACGCTCGGCGACCTCTGCAACCTGATCGCCGGGCGCGTGCCGCTGGTCGTCGAGGTCAAGAGCACGTTCCAGGGCGATCACCGGCTGGTCCGGCGCATGGCCGAGGTGCTGGCGTCCTATTCCGGGCCGGTGGTCGGCATGTCGTTCGATCCGGACCAGGTGCTGGCGCTGCGCGAAACCATGCCCGAGCTGACGCGCGGCATCGTCGCGCAGCGCAGCTACGAGGACGGCTACTGGGCCAAGCTGACCCAGGCGCAACGCGACAGCATGCTGCATCTCAAGCATGGCTTCAGCAGCCAGCCGCATTTCGTCGCCTATTGGGTCGAGCAGCTGCCTGCGCCTGCCCCCTGGATCGCGCGCAACGTGTTCGGCTGCCCGCTGCTGACCTGGACCGTCCGCACCCCCGAGCAGCGCGCCGCCGCAGCCCGCTATGCGGATCAGATGATCTTCGAAGGGTTTACGCCGGAGACGTGACGCCGGCCTTGAACTCGCTGCTGCGATGCACGATCTTGAGGGACCGGCCATTCGAGCGTCGCCGCCGCCGGGACGCCGCTCGTTAGGTTCTCTTAAGGACTCGACTTTCAAGGACTCGATGGCATCACCTGAGATCACGCTCGAAGCCGTCCCCGGGGTCGGCGAAATCCCGGCTGCAGCATGGGACGCCTGTGCCAATCCGGACGGTCGCGTGAGTCCCGGCTCATCTCCCGCCTGCGGCCGCGGCTACAATCCGTTCATCTCACACGCATTTTTCTCGGCGCTCGAAGCCTCCGGCTCGGCCACCCTGCGCACCGGCTGGGCGCCGCGCCATCTGGTGGCGAAAATGGGCGACGAGGTCCTCGGCGTCGTGCCCTGCTATCTCAAGTCCCACTCGCAGGGCGAATATGTCTTCGACCGCGGCTGGGCTGATGCCTATGAGCGCGCCGGCGGGCGCTATTATCCGAAGCTCCAGGTCTCCGTCCCATTCACGCCTGCCAGTGGGCCGCGGCTGCTGATCCGCGCCGACCAGGACCGGGAGTTGATAGGCAACGCCCTCGCCCAGGGCCTGAAGGCGTTGTGCGGGATCAGCGAGGCGTCGTCGGTGCACGTCACCTTCGCCCGTGAATCCGAATGGCAGCTGCTCGCAGCGCAGGGTTTCCTGCAACGCACCGACCAGCAGTTCCACTGGCACAATCAGGGTTTTTCCAGCTTCGACGATTTCCTGGCGACGATGAATTCGCGCCACCGCAAGGCGATCAAGCGCGAGCGCCGCGATGCGCTGAGCTCCGGCATCAGCATCCATTGGCTGACCGGCAAGGACATCACCGAGGATGCCTGGGACGCCTTCTTCGATTTCTACATGGAGACCGGCTCACGCAAATGGGGCCGGCCGTATCTGACCCGCAAGTTCTTCGCGCTGATCGGCGAGAGCATGGCCGAAGACGTGCTGCTGGTGATGGCCAAGCGCGACGGACGCTGGATCGCCGGCGCCATCAACTTCATCGGCTCGGACACGCTGTTCGGCCGCAACTGGGGCGCCATCGAGCATCACCCGTTCCTGCATTTCGAGGTCTGCTACTACCAAGCGATCGATTTCGCGATCCAGCACAAGCTGGGGGTGGTCGAGGCCGGCGCCCAGGGCGAGCACAAGATCGCGCGCGGCTACCTGCCGCAGACCACCTACTCCGCGCACTACATCGCCGACCGCGGCCTGCGCCGGGCCATCGACGACTATCTCAAGCGCGAGCGCGCCTATGTCGAGGAGGCCGGCCGCGAGCTCGCCGAATCCGGACCGTTCCGGAAAGGGATGGACGAGCCGTCTTGACCGGCGACACGTGCCGGTGAGAGTAAGGCGCACCAAGAGGAACCGCTTAAGGGACTGCCCATGACCGCCTACGATCCCAACAATCCGTTCGCGAAGATCCTGCGCGGCGAATTCCCCTGCACCAAGGTCTATGAGAACGACCACGTGCTGGCGTTCCTCGACATCATGCCGCGCGTGCCCGGCCACACCCTGGTGATCCCGAAGGCCGCTGCACGCAACATCCTCGACATCACCGAGGAGGACTATCTCCACGTCGGCCGTGCCGTGCGCACCATCGCGCGCGCCGCCAAGACCGCGTTCGCCGCCGACGGCATCACCGTGCAGCAGTTCAACGAGCATGCCGGCGGGCAGATGGTGTTCCACCTCCACGTCCATATCATGCCGCGCCACAACGGCGATTCCCTGCTGCCGCCCGCGAGCCGTAAGGAAGATCCGAAGGTGCTGGAGGAGAATGCCGCGAAGCTGATCGCCGTGCTCAAGGGCTGATCACGCCTCGTCGAGCCCGATGTCCAGCGCGGCCGACGAATGCGTGATCCAGCCGACCGAGATCAGGTCGACGCCGGCCGCGGCGATCGCGGGTGCGGTCTCCACGGTGATCCGGCCCGAGGCTTCCGCGATGGCCTTGCCGCTGATCATGCCGACGGCGGCTTCGAGCTCCGCCGGCGTCATGTTGTCGAGCAGCACCGCATCGACGCCCAGCGTCAGCGCCTGCTCGAGCTGCGCCAGAGTATCGACCTCGACCTCGATCTTGACGAGATGGCCGGCATGGGCCTTTGCGCGTGTGATTGCAGCCTTGATGCCGCCGGCGATGGCGATGTGGTTGTCCTTGATCAGGACCGCGTCATCGAGCCCGAAGCGGTGATTGCCGCCGCCGCCCGCGCGCACCGCATATTTCTCCAGCGCGCGCAGGCCCGGCGTGGTCTTCCGGGTGCAGACGATCTGCGCCTTGGTCCCTTTCACCGCGGCGACCAGGGACGCCGTCGCGCTGGCGACCCCGCTCAAACGGCAGAGGAAGTTGAGCGCGACGCGCTCGCCGGTCAGGAGCGCCCGTGCCGGGCCGCTGATGGTCGCGATCGCGTCTCCCGGCGTCACGACGCTGCCGTCCGGTCGCACGATCTCCATGCGCACGTCCGGCGAGACGGTCTGGAAGGCGCAGCGCGCCACATCGAGACCTGCGATCACCCCGTGCTGGCGCGCCCGCAGCTTCAGCGAGGCGCGCTGCTCGGCGGGGACGATGGCATCGGTGGTGATGTCGCCGGCGCGGCCGAGATCCTCGAGCAGAGCCATGCGCACCAGCGGCTCGTAGAGCAAGGGCGAGAGAGGATTGAGAGTCATGGCACTGCGCTCCTGAACGGCGTCTGCTCCGCCTCGACAATGTCGCGTGCAACGGCGACCGCCTCGGACAGAGTGAAGCTGGACGGCTGCGCGACGCGCAGCGTGTCCGGACGATCGCTGCGGAAATGCGCGCCGCGGCTCTCCTCACGGGCATGGGCCGCGACCGCAAGCATCAGGCCGACCAGCGCAGGATCAGCCGCGGGCCCGGCCTGCTCTGCCAGCGGAAGCAGGCTGCTGACGGCAGCCGCGATCGTGCGACGCTCGCGCATCACGCCGAGCGCATGCGACAGCAGCGGCCGTACGGCCGACGGATCGGACGCCGGCGGAATTGCCGCCACCTCGCACGGCTTGCCTGCACGCTGCGGCGCGCCGGCCACGCTTTCGGCCACCCATTGCGCGCAGACGATCGCTTCCATCAGCGAGTTGCTGGCGAGCCTGTTGGCGCCGTGCAGGCCGGTGCGGCTGGCCTCGCCACAGGCCCACAAGCCCTCGACCGTGCTGCGTCCCATCGCGTCAACAGCGATGCCGCCCATATGATAGTGCACGGCCGGCCGCACGGGGATCGGATCGCGCGCGGGATCGATGCCCGCCATGCGGCAGAAGGCGCTGATCACGGGATAGCGCGCAGCGAAATCCTTGCCAGGCTTCTCGCGCGCATCGAGGAACACGCGGTGGCCTTGCGCACGGCGGCGCCATACCGCCCGCGCCACCACGTCGCGCGGCGCCAGCTCAGCGCCGGGCTCGTCGGCCATGAAGCGCGTGCCGGTGTCGTCGATCAGGACGGCGCCATCGCCGCGGATCGCCTCGGTGAGCAGCGGCAGCGGCCGCGACGGCCCGTCGAACGCCGTCGGGTGAAACTGCACGAATTCGAGGTCGGACAGCACCGCACCAGCCCGCGCCGCGAGCGCGAGGCCCTGGCCGAAACAGCCGGCCGGATTGGTGCTGTCGAGGAACAGGCCGCCGATGCCGCCGGTTGCGATCACGACGCGTGTCGTGCCGAGGATCAGAGCCTCACCGCCGCGCGCCGCAGCCACGCCCTGGATCGCGTTGTCATTGACAATCAGCCGGCGCGCCTCGACGCCTTCGAGCAAGGTCACCGAAGCACAACGCCGCACAGCCACGATCAGTGCGCGCATGATCTCGCGTCCCGTGCCGTCGCCGGTCGCATGCACGATCCGGTTGCGGCTGTGTGCGGCCTCCAGGCCCAGACGCCAACGTCCATCCGCACCTCGGTCGAACGCAACGCCAAGCTGCGCGAGGCGCTCGACCGCGGCCGGAGCTGCTTCGATGATGCGGCGCGCAGCGGCCTCGTCGCACAATCCCGCTCCGGCGGCGAGCGTGTCCTTCAGATGCAGCCCCGGATCATCGTCATCGCCAACCGCCGCGGCCAGTCCACCCTGCGCCCACATGCTCGACGCCTCCGCGCCGAGCGGCGACTTCGACAACAGCACGACGGGCTCGGGTGCAAGCGCAAGCGCCGTCATCAGACCTGCGGCACCGCCGCCGATGATCACGGGACGGCCGATCAACGCCGAAACATCGATGCTCACGACGCCAGCATCCTTTCCACTGCACGCCGCGCGCGCTCGGCCATCGCGGGATCGATCGTGACCTCGTGCGTGTTGGTCTCGAGCGCATGGCGGATGTTCTTCAGGGTGATCCGCTTCATGTGCGGGCACAGGTTGCAGGGGCGGATGAACTCGATGTCGGGATGGAGCACGGCGACGTTGTCGCTCATCGAGCATTCCGTCAGCAGCACCACCCGGGTCGGCTTTCTTGCTCCGACGAAGTCCGACATCGCCGCGGTGGAGCCGGCGAAGTCGGCCTCCGCCACGACCTCCGGCGGACACTCCGGATGCGCGAGCACGGTGACACCAGGATGGTTGTCGCGCAGCGTCCGGACGTCGCCGGCGCTGAAGCGCTCATGCACCTCGCAATGCCCCTTCCAGGCCGTGATCCTGACCTTCGTCTGCGCGGCGACGTTCCGCGCGAGATATTCATCCGGCAGCATGATGACGTGATCGACGCCGAGCGACTCGACCACCGCGCGTGCGTTGCCGGACGTGCAGCAGACGTCGGACTCGGCCTTCACCGCCACCGACGTGTTGACATAGGCGACCACGGGCACGCCGGGGTGGCGCGCGCGCATCAGCCGCACGTCGTCGGCGGTGATCGATTCCGCCAATGAGCAGCCCGCCTTTACGTCAGGGATCAACACCGTCTTGTCAGGATTGAGCAGCTTGGCGGTCTCGGCCATGAAGTGGACGCCGGCGAGCACGATCACCTCGGCATCGACCTTGGTCGCTTCGCGCGCCAGCAGCAGGCTGTCGCCGACGATGTCGGCGACGCCGTGATAGATCTCGGGCGTCTGATAGTTGTGCGCCAGCACCACGGCATTGCGCTGGCGCTTCAGCGCCAGAATGGCTGCGACGTCGTCCTCGAAGACGGCCCATTCCGGCGGCGGGATCACCCGCCTCAGACGCTCAGCAAGCGGTGCATTCGGCGCGACGGCAGGCAGGACAAGCTCGGCCATTTATACTCTCCGTGAGCATAAGATGCCTTATACTTATCCTGAGCATAAGCCTTGTCAAGAGCGGGAGATCAAGACCGCGAGAGCGGCAGCTTGGTTCCGACCACCGCCCGCTCGGCCAGAACGCCCTGCCTGAAGCGAAACAGCTTGGCCGGCCGACCGATCGTGTCGGCAGCGATTGCGCCTGTCTCTTCAACCAGTTCCTGCTGCTCGATGAGGCGGCGGAAGTTCTGCTTGTGCACGAGCCGGCCGGCCAGTGCCTCGACGCTGCGCTGCAATTGCAGCAGTGTAAATTCTTCCGGCATCAACTCGAACACGACCGGCCGGTATTTGATCTTGGCGCGCAGGCGGGCAATTCCGGTGGCGAGAATCCGACGGTGATCACCGATCATGGCGCGGCCGGGCACCTCCGCTTGGCTGGCCTCCTTCTCGCGCGTACTCTCGGGAATCAGCGCAGCCTCGTACAGCAGCTCATAGCGCTGCAGCGCCAATTCCTCGTTCCACTCGCGGCCATCGAGACCGAAAGTGATCGCGGCGCGCTGCCACCTTGTCTTCTGCAGCGCCGGCTGGTCGGCGGCTCGCGCCCAGGCCTTCAGCTTCGGCGCGATGATCTTGGCCAGGATCGTCGGCGGTCCGTCGCGATGATCCTCCCACGGGAAGTAGTCGTACCATGACGACCATTGCGCATCCGCGCCCTCGCGCCCCTCTTCCTCGCGTGTCAGGCCGAGATAGCTGATGGAGATACGATGCGGCGCGTCGGGATCGCCGCCGCGACCGCGGTCGGCGAAGGTGTAGAGCTGCTCGACATAGCCGAGCGGATGGCCGGTCTGCGCCTTGACCCAGGCGCGCAGGCCCATCTGCAGCGAGCGGTGCGCGAACTGAAACGGTCCGCTCGGCAGCGCCGCAGCGTGCTCGATCGTCATGATCTTCGGATGGCCGTCGGTCACCGCCACCAGCACGGCGACGAGGTCCGCCGTGATCGCATCCAGAGCCGTCACCGTCTTCTGCGGCCGCTTGTTCACCTTCGACATCCGGATCCGTCGGTCCTATTTGTCATCCTCACCCGCCGCTGCCGGCGTGAATACGCAATGATCCGGCTTCAGGTCGATCAGCGGCGTCTCGTCGAGGCAGTCGAGACCGCGCACCAGCACGGTGTTGCCCTCCAGCGCGATGAAGCGGACCGTCGACACGCCGATCGGATTGGGACGCACCGGCGAGCGCAGCGCGAAGGTGCCCCGGGTCTCGCCGTCATGATGGCGCGGGCTCTGCTTCACGAGATTCCGGCGCGCCCGGTTGAGCCAGTACAGCACCTGGAGATGGCTGAAGGCGTCGATGCCCTGCAGCGCCGGGACCCAGGGCTCGAAGATCTCGAGCCGGCATACCGGCCCCTCGAAGCTGCCCTGCCGCGGCGTCTCGAGCCGCGAGGTCCAGGGCGTGCGGATGCGGCCGATGAAATACAGCGTGGCGTCGCGCGGCTGGGGCGCGTCGACGGCGACTTCTCCCGGGCGGAGATCGGTATCAGTGGTCATTGCGGAGTCCTTGGGTCTTCCCGGCAATCTATCCGAACCTCGGCTCACCGCAATTGCGGTTGCGCAAGATCGCGCAACTCAGCCGAACCACCATTTGCCGACCAGCATGACGGCCTCGCCGCAGACGACACCGGCAAAGATCGAGCGGCGGCTCGCCATGAAGGCCGCAAGGCCGGCAACGACCGCGCCGTAGCGCAGGCCCCATGGCACGCTGGCGAGCGCGCCCGGCGGCTGCACCAGGATCTGGGCGATGACCCCAGCCAAGATGGCGGTCGCGACCGCCTTGACCCACATCAGCAGGTCCGAGCCCTCGTCGAGCCCGCTGCCGAACCACAGCCCGAGCAGGCGCCAGATCTGGTTGGGGATCACGCCCGCCACCAGCAGCACCACGAGCGCATGCCAATCGCCGATGAAGTCGCTCATGCCGGCCCCCGCCGCTCGCGCCATTTGTGCGCGCCGAACGCGAGCGTTCCGGCGACGACGCCGCTGACCAGGATATCGACGCCGCTGTTGAGCTGGGCCGCCACGGGATACAGCACGAGGCCAAGGCCGAGCGCGAGCACGTCGGCCAGCTCCCTGGCGTTGCGCAGGGTCGAGAACAGGAACGCCAGCGGCGTCAGCAAGAGCACCGCGGCGCCGAAGGTCTGCGACAAGTTGGCGGCGAGAAGATAGCCGATGATGGTCGCGATCAGCGCAATCCCCATCAGGCCGGTACCGAGCCCATGCACGAAGGCGATGCGGCGCTCGCGCGGCACATGCGGCAGGAAGCGATAGCATTCGACCCACAGGGTCACGGCGGTGAAATGCGCGATCAGCACCAGGTGCCGCCGCTTGGTCTGCGGCGAGCGGATCAGCGGCAGCACCGCCACCACCATCGGAAACAGCCGGATCGCGCTCATCGTGACCGCGATCGCCGATTGCAGAATGGTCTGGCCGGAGCCGAGCGTGGAGACCAGGATGATCTGCGCCGGCCCGGCCCAAACCAGCACCGTGCTCAGGATCGCCCAGAGCATGCTGAAACGGGTGTCGTGGGCGAGCGCGCCGATGCCGATGAAGGTGACGAACAGCACCACTGACAGGATGGTCGCTGACGTCGCGCGCAGCCCCCAGCCGAAGGCGCGCACTGAACCATGCCATTGCGGCGAATCGAGCGGAGGAAGTGTCACGGGCGGCCCAGCGGAACGAACCGCGATAAGGCTGGCGAAAGCCGCTCGCGTCAACCGCCATCAGGCGCGCGCGGGTCTGCGTCCGGCGCAGCCATTCCCACCATCCCCACGCGCGGCGCCGCACGAGCTCTATCCGGAGCGATTGCGCAGCACGAAGCAGGCGCCACCGGCTCCGCGGATCCGGCTGCAGAGCGCGTCGGCCTCGGCCCGAGTCTCGGCGCCGATTCGCACCTGGTAGAAGGCGCGGCTGCCGCGCGAGCGCATCACCGACGACAGCAGGCTCGGGTCGCGGTCGCCGATGACCGGGCCAAGCCCCTTGATCGCCCGCGAATACATCGCGAGCGCCTTGTTGCGGTCGAAGCCTGCAGCCAGTTGGACGCCCCATGGTTTCGCGGCCGACAGCGCCACATGCTGCTCGAGCTCCGTGACGAACGGATTCGGCGCGCGCTTCAACATCGCCATCAGCTGACGACACGAGGTCGGCGGCGGGCTCGGCGGCGCCTTGCCGCCGTTACCGGCGGCCGCCCACTCATCGATCGTGGCTCCCGTGATGGCCGAGACGTAGTTGCGGGTCTCCCAGGGCATCTGCCCCTTGCCGGCGAGCCAGTCCTGCACCCGGCGCGGCCCCGCATTGTAGGCCGCCGCCGCGAGCCCGAGATTGCCGAACTGATCGCGCAGCTCGGCCAGGAACTGCGCCGACTTCGGCAGCGCCTGAACCGGATCGAACGGATCGAGCAACTGGCGCTGGTTCGCCGTGCCCGGCATGAACTGCGCAATTCCCTGCGCGCGCTGGCCGTTGCGCGTGACCGGCCCGACTGCATCGCTCTGAAAGCGGCTTTCCTGCCAGATCACGCGGGCGAAGAATTCGAGCGGCAGATCATTCGCCTTGGCTGCGGATTCGATCATCAGGCAGATCGCCTCGCGGGTGCCGCTCTCCTTGGACTCCTCGGCCTTGATCTCCGAGCCCTCTGCCGCAGGCTTTGCCGGCTTCGCAGTCTCGTGCGGCGCGTCCTGCTGCGCGCCGTCCTTCGGATCAGCCGGCACGGCAACGTCCCGGTCTGAGCCCTGCTCCGCCGCCACGCCGGACAACGGCCCGGTCAGGATCAGGGCAAGGCCGAGACAGGCAATGCGAGCAATCGAAACCATGGAAGGCATCGTGAGCGCGGTGCAATGGTTGGAATTCTGCCGACAGACAAAGCCCAGGACCATGCGGGGTTCCACCGCGCGGCGCCTTGACACAGCGAATGAGCGGGCTAGCAATCCTCACGTCCTGCAGGGAGCGCGACGGATGACCGCACCGACCGACGACAGACTCGGCTTCGCGCCCGAAAGCGATGCGCCCTTGTCCTACATGGCGCGCACGCGCGACTACTATCTCGCGATCGGCTATGACACGCCCTATCGCTGGGCTCACTACACGTCGGCGCCGTTCCATCCGTTGCGCAAGCCGCTCGCGCAGTCGCGCGTCACCATCGTCACCACGGCCGCGCCTTTCGATCCCGCCAAAGGCGATCAAGGCCCCGGCGCGCCCTACAATGGTGGCGCCAAGTTCTACTCCGTCTATGACGGCGACACGTCGGCGGAGCACGACCTGCGCATTTCCCACATCGCCTATGATCGCGCGCACACCAGCGCCGAGGATCCCGGCACCTGGTTTCCGCTTCCACAGCTCATCAGGCTGGCGCGTGAGGGCCGCATCGGCGCGGTCGGACCGCGCTTCTTCGGCGCGCCGACCAATCGCAGCCAGCGCGTGACGATCGAGACCGATGCGCCGGAGATTCTTGCGCGCTGCCGCACCGACGAGATCGACGCCGTCGTGCTGGTGCCGAACTGTCCGGTGTGCCACCAGACCGTGAGCCTGGTGGCCCGGCATCTCGAAGCGAACGGCATCGCGACCGTCGTCATGGGCTGCGCCAAGGACATCGTCGAGCACGCCGCAGCACCGCGCTTCCTGTTCTCGGATTTTCCGCTCGGCAATTCCGCCGGCAAGCCGCACGACGCGGCCTCACAGGCCTTCACGCTCGAGCTCGCCTTGCGTATCCTCGAGAGTTCACCAGCCGCACGGACGACCGTACAATCGCCTTTGCAGTGGAGCGACGATCACGGCTGGAAGCGCGACTACAGCAATCCGGCCATGCTCGCGCCGGAAGAGCTGGCGCGGCGGCGCGCCGAGTTCGATGCGCAGAAGGCGATCGCGCGGCAGGTTCGTGGAAAGCAGGTGTGAAAGCCACACTCGCGTGAAACTCGCCCGGGAATTTCTTCGGATAATGCTGATTGCGCTTGCCGTCCCGCTCCAGTTGCGCTTGAGTTCCCCCGGGTTTCAAGGGGGCAGTACCAAATGAGAGTTGTAGCGTTCGTAGCGCTGTGCGCCGCGCTGGGAGGTTGCGCGTCCGTAACGCGGGGTACAACCGAGACGATCAGTGTCGCGTCGACACCGTCCGGGGCCGAGGCCACGATCGCCGGTCTCGAAGCGCCGATGACCTGCACGACGCCCTGCTCGTTCGTCGCCAAGCGCAATGCCGACATCTCCGTCACGATCGAAAAACCGGGCTACGAGACCCAGATCATCCCGTTGACCAAGGACATCCCGGCGACCGGCGCGGCCGGCTTCGCCGGCAACATCTTAGCGGGCGGCCTGATCGGCATGGGTGTGGACGCCGCGACTGGCGCGGCGACCGACCACAAGCCAAACCCGGTGATCGTCACCTTGCAGCCGCGCATGGCGGCGCCGGCAGGCCGTGCGCAGCGGCCGCCGCGGCGGTCGGCCCCGCCGCCGGCACAACCGGAGGCCGGGACCTAGCGCCCACCAAGCCCGTCAGCCAGCCGCCGATTGCGCCTCGCCGGGCGTGACCGCGTCGACCGGCAGCGCGAAGGCCTCGACCCGGTTGAGCGGCTTCTTGTTGAGCAGCAGCCGGGTCACGTCGGGGCGAGAATAGTGTCCCGCCGGATCGGCGGCGTTCTTGGCGATGCCGATCATGCCGAGATCGATCTCGGCGATCAGCAACCCCTCCTGCTCCGGCGGCAGCTTCTCCGCGAGCGAAGAGCCATCCGGACCAAAGATCGCGGCGTGGCCGCCGCCGACATGCAGCAGCGCGTGCTTGTCGGGCCGGTCACACAGCTCGTCGATCATCGCCGGCGAGACGGTGGCGCACGGCGCCAGCACGAAGCACGAGCCCTCGACGGCATAGACGCGCGAGGCGGCGTTGTTGACCTCGGCGCCGAGCGCCGGCGCGAACGGATCGTACAGCGAGAAGCTCGGCCAGGCCGCGACATGCACCTGCTCGTTCTGGGCATACATCGCGTATTTCGACAGCGGCTGCAGATGCTCCCAGCAGCACAGCGCACCGATCCGGCCGATGTCAGGCCGGTCGTGCACAGCGAGATCGCTGCCGTCGCCCTCGCCATAGACGGTGCGCTCGGCATGGGTCGGCCGCAGCTTGCGGCGCCGGGCGATGGTCTCGCCGTCCGGGCCGATCAGCCATTGCGCGATGTAGAGGCTGCCGCCGTCGCGCTCGGACAGTCCCAGCACGGCCGTGAGCCTGGCCTCGCGCACGGCGGCGCGCAGCGCCTCGGCCTGCGGGCTGTCATAGGCCAGCGAATTGTCGAAATAGCGCTGCACGAAGCCACGGCCGATGCACCAGGCCGGCGAGTCCATCCAGATGTGCCAGGGATAGCCGGGGATGAAGACCTCCGGAAATGCGATCAGCTTGGCACCTTTGTCGGCCGCCTCCTCGATCAGGCCGACGGTCTTCTTGATCGAGGCGTCCAGGTCGAGCCAGGCCGGCGCCGCCTGCACCACCGCCACCTTGTATTTCGGATGTGCCAGTCCCATCCCGCGTCTCCCCTCTTCCGGATCGGCGGCGCCGCGCGCCGCATTCGCAGGGGAGTATTGACCTCGGCGATCATTCGCGCTCGTCTTGGAGGGAACGAAAACTCGACTGCGGCCGCCAGCGAGAGACCAGCCGGCCCAGAGCTTGCTGCATTTCCGACGATCCACGCGACACAGAGGCGGAGGGAGACGGAGCGATGCCGGTCCTGTTCACCACGGAAGGAAGCCCGGGCCACCGCCGGCTGGCGCTGTGGCAGGACATCGTCTGCGACGTCTACGTCGGCCTCGACTGCACGTCTGATCTCGGCAGCGCGTTTCGGGGCTCGGTGACCCACACCGCGTTGGGACGGGCCGTCTGCTCCGAGGTCGCCTCGGACCGGCAGCGCGTGCACCGGACCTCGCAGCGAATCTCCCGGGCGGATGCCGACTTCGTCCTCGTCGCGCTCGGGCGAGAGGGAATCGGCGGCGTCGTTCAGGATGGCCGCGACACCGTGATCCGGCCCGGCGAGTTCGCGATCTACGACACGACCCGCCCCTACGAGCTGCAGTTCGACGCCGCGTTCAAGCAGATCGTGTTCAAGCTCCCGCGCGAGATGCTGCAGCGCCGGATCGGCCCGACGGAGACCGTGACGGCGATCAGCTTCGGCCCCGATAGCCCGCTCCAGCCGCTCGCCCATGATTTCATCGTCAGGCTCTGCGAACGCGCCGAGCACATCGGCCCCGAGCATGCCGAACCTCTGGCCGACCAGGCTGCCGACCTGCTCGCCATGACCTTGGCCGAGCGGCTTCGCACACAGCCCCTGCCCGCCTCGAGCCATCGCGCAGCGCTGCTTTATCGCATCAAGGCGCACATCCGCACCCGGCTGCCCGACGCCGACCTCTCACTGCCGAAGATCGCACGCGAGCTCGGGCTATCGGCGCGCTACGTCAACGATCTGTTCTCGGACGAGGAGACGTCGTTCCAGCGCTTCGTGCTGGCTGCGCGGCTCAAGCAGTGCCGGCGCGATCTCGGCTCGCCGATGCTCGCGCATCGTCAGATCAGCGAAATCGCCTTGTCCTGGGGCTTCAACGATCTCTCGCATTTCGGCCGCGTGTTCCGCGAGCAGTTCGGCCTGTCGCCGCGCGAGTGGCGGCGCAGCGCCGTAAAGCGCTGAGCTGGCCGCAACGCGCCCGCCTCACGCGCTCGTGGCGCTGTTCGCGCCCTCGACTTGTGCGGTGGCGACCGGCCGTCAGCGCGGCGGATCGGCGCGCAAGGCATCGACCAGCCAGTCACGAAAGGCACGCATGCCGGACGTCGGTTCTTTCGACTTCAACCAGGTCAGCCAATAAGAACCGGCGGCGACCTCAGCCGCAAACGGCCGGACCAGCCGACCCGTCTCGAGCTCGCAGTTGAACATGGCGATCGGAACCAGGCCAACGCCGACGCCGCGCGCGGCCGCTTCGGCCATCGCGACGGAGCTGTCGAAGATCGGCCCCTGGATCATCGGGCATAGAGCGCCCGCGACTGCAAACCATAATGGCCATTCCTCGGCGCGATACGACCGCAGGAGATTTTCGTCCGCGAGGTCCGACGGCGCGCGCAGACGACTCGCGACATCGGGATGACAGACGGGCGACAGCGGGGCAGACATCAGATGGATGGCCTCAGTGCCGTGCCAGGAGCCGTCGCCGAAGCGAAGCGCGATGTCGAGCCCGTCTCCGGCGATATCGATGCGGTTGTTGTTGGTGAGGAGGCGCAGGTCGATATGGGGGTGCGTATCTCGAAAACCGTCGAGGCGTTGCAACAGCCATCCCGTTGCAAAGGTGCCGACACAGCCGACGGTCACGACCTCGCGGGTTCCCTTCGCTTCGATGCGATCGATCGCGCCGCTGATGCGACTGAACGCATCGTTGAGGACGGGAAACAGAGCCAGGGCTTCGTCGGTCAACGTGAGGCCACGCGGCAGGCGCCGGAACAGGTGAGCGCCCAACATCTGCTCGAGCTGTTTCACCTGGTGACTGATCGCGGTCTGCGTGACCCTGAGCTCCAAGCCTGCCTTGGTGAAGCTCAGATGCCGGGCGGATGCTTCGAAGGCCCGCAAGGCGTTCAAAGGGAGATGGCTGCGGATGGGCATGATGACCAAGTTCTGCTCATGGCTCGACGAATAAATGATCGTTTGTCAGTCGTCACCTCGTTCGGCAGGTTCGCGCAGTCACTGGAGAATGAACATGCTGACGAGACGGCATCTGGGTTTTGGAATCCTCGGGATGGCGGCTGCGGCGAGCGGACTGCCATCACCTGCGGCGAAGGCGGCGGCCGACCGAAGGGCGCATCTGGAAGGGGAACTCGCCCGCATCGAGCGCGAGAGCCTCGGACGGCTCGGCATCGCCGTCCTCGACTCCGAAAGCGGGTTCGAGGCGGGCCTGCGCTCGGCCGAGCGCTTTCCGATGTGCAGCACGTTCAAGTGTCTGGCTTCCGCGGCTGTCCTGAAGCGCGTCGACGCCGGCGAACTGCATCTCGACACGCGCGTCCCGTTCGAGGCGAAGGATCTCGTAACATATTCGCCGGTGACCAAGGAGCACGTCGGCCGCGGCATGACACTCGCCGAGCTCTGCGAAGCCGCGCTCACCCAGAGCGACAACACCGCGGGAAATCTCCTGTTGCGGCAGATCGGCGGTCCTGCGGGTCTGACGCGTTTTGCCCGATCGATCGGCGACGAGATCAGCCGCCTGGACCGCTGGGAAGTTGAGCTCAACGAGGCGCTGGCCGACGACCCTCGCGACACGACCAGTCCGGCCGCCATGCTACAGAACCTGCGCCGCGTGCTCCTTGGCGAGGTCTTGTCGACGAATATGCGCCAGCGATTGACGGACTGGATGATCGCCAACAAGACCGGCGACACTCGGCTTCGCGCCGGTGTGCCGCGTGACTGGCGCGTCGCCGACAAGACGGGCGCTGGGGACCGCGGCACGACCAACGACGTCGGCATTCTCTGGCCCCCGGGCCGCAAACCGGTTCTGGTCACGGCCTATCTGACTGGTTCACAGGCGTCTCCCGAGGATCGCAACGCAACGATCGCGAAAGTCGCGCGGGCGGTTGCAGACGTCGTGATGGGACAGGCTGGGTAGTTCGACCATCCGGCTTCCGAGCCCCTCCGGAAGCCGGACATCAGACCCAAGATGTTCGCCATGGCGGCGCAACGATTGGGCAGGCTAAGCTACGGCCGGCCCACGTCATCGGAATGTGCGGCCGCTGCCGGGATCGATCCGATGCGCCGCTTTGCCATGAAGGCCCTGTTCTCCCTGCTGACCTTGCAGCGGGACGACGAGACACAGCTGCGCTGGGACCGGATCGTCCTGATCGGCTCGACCCTGGTGACGATCGGGCTGATCGCCCTATATGCCTATAGCAAGGCCGAGGGCCGCTGGTAGCCGGGCGCAAGACACGCGAGAACGAGTTCATGAGACGACGAATGGGGTCCGCCTGCCTGCTACTGGCGTTCGCGTCGACCGCCAGCCATGCGCTGGACAGCGAGCAGAAGCGTGGAAAAGCGCTCTTGCAAAGCCTTTGCAGCCGATGCCATGCGGTAGGTCTCACAGGCGCCAGCCGGCACCCCGACGCGCCCCCGTTCAGGACCTTCGGTGACAGCAAGCTCTACGACGAGGATTTTGCCCAGCGGCTGCAGACCGGCCTGTCGACCATTCACAAGGACATGCCGAGCTTCCAGTTCGAGCGGCCCGAGGCGGAAGCCGCGGTCAATTATCTCAGGACCATTCAGGCCCGCCCCAAACGGCGGTGACGCGGCGGCGCGGTCCGCCGGCGTGGAACGGGGCTTGTGCGGCGCGGTTGCCCGTTCCCGTCCATTGCCCGCGGCCCGGCTGCGGCCGGAGCCCGCATGAAGACGCCGACGACGGGTCTGCACGCCGACGGACTGCCGCTGCCGCAGCGCACCTGGGCGATCGTGACGATCGCCCTCGGCATCGTGCTGGCCGTGATCGACGGCGCGATCGCCAATGTGGCGCTGCCGACGATCGCCCGCGACCTCAATGCGAGCCCTGCTTTTTCGATCTGGATCGTCAACGGCTATCAGCTCGCGGTCACGATCTCGCTGCTGCCGCTGGCCTCGCTCGGCGAGATCATCGGCTATCGGCGGGTCTATCTCGCCGGCCTCGTGCTGTTCACGGCTGCCTCCGCCTTCTGTGCGCTGGCCGACAGCCTGCTGCTGCTGACGCTCGCGCGCATCCTGCAGGGCTTTGGCGCCGCCGGCATCCTCAGCGTCAACTCGGCGCTGGTGCGTTTCACCTATCCGCACGCTCTGCTCGGCCGCGGCATCGGCATCAATGCGATGGTGGTCGCGGTCTCCGCCGCGCTCGGTCCGACCATCGCCGCCGGCATCCTCGCCGTCGGCAACTGGCCGTGGCTGTTCGCGATCAACGTGCCGCTCGGCATCGTCACCTTCGTCTTCGGCTTCCGCTTCCTGCCGCATACGCCGCGCGCGCCGCACATGTTCGATTGGCAGAGCGCGGCGCTGAGCGCGGTCGCTTTCGGCTTCCTGATCGCCGCCGTGGACAGCCTCGGCCATGGCGAGGCGCTGGTGACCTGCGCGATCGAGTTCGTCGTCGCCATCACGGCCGGCGTGTGGCTGGTCTGGCGCCAGACCCACATGGCCTCGCCGCTGCTGCCGCTCGACCTGCTGCGCATTCCAGTGTTCGCGCTGTCGATCGCGACCTCGATCTCGTCGTTCTGCGGACAGATGCTCGCCTTCGTCGCGATCCCCTTCTATCTCGAAAGCCATTTCGGCTATTCGCCGGTGCAGATGGGCCTGCTGATCACGCCGTGGCCGATCGCGGTCGGCCTGACGGCGCCGATTGCGGGGCGGCTGGTCGAGCGCGTGCCAGCCGGGCTGCTCGGCGGCATCGGTCTCGTGATCTTCGCGTGCGGGCTCGGTGCGCTCGGCCTGCTGCCGCGCGAGCCGTCGGCATGGGATGTCGTCTGGCGCATGGCGCTGGCCGGCTGCGGCTTCGGCCTGTTCCAGACGCCGAACAACCGTACCATGATCGCCGCTGCGCCACGCGAGCGCGCCGGCGGCGCCAGCGGCATGCTCGGCACGGCGCGCCTGCTCGGCCAGACCACGGGTGCGGCGCTGGTCGCGATGTTTCTCGCGATCGATTCGACCGACGGCACGCGGCTGTCGCTCTTGACCGGGGTCGGTTTCGCGCTGGTCGGCGCGTTCCTGAGCATGCTCAGGCTGTCGCCGGCCGGCGCCCGCGGCGCGGAGCGCGTCCGCGTCCAAGACGGCCAGCGGTTGAAGGGCGAGTAGTGACAGCGATGACGGACTGGACGATGCTGGCCCTGCTCGCCCTCGCCGCCTTCGGCTCGGGCATCGTCAATGCGCTGGCCGGCGGCGGCGCGTTCCTGACCTTCCCGACCTTGCTCGCCGCCGGCATTCCCGCGATTGACGCCAACGCCTCCAGCACCGTCGCGCTCTGCCCCGGGCAGTTCGTCAGCGCTTGGGCCTCCCGTGAGATCTTGAACGACGCAAAGGCGCCCTGGCGCCACGACCTCGTGCGACTGTCGATCATCAGCCTGATCGGCGGCACGCTCGGCGCCGTGCTGCTCCTGGTCACACCGTCGGCCGCCTTCAGCCGGCTGGTGCCCTGGCTGTTGCTGTTCGCCACGAGCGTGTTCGCATTCGGCATGCGCTTTACGCCGAAGGATGGCGCGCGCTGGTTCGGGCCGCTGACCATCCAGGCGGTGCAGTTCGTGATCGCGATCTATGGCGGCTATTTCGGCGGCGGCATCGGCATCCTGATGCTGGCGGCCCTGGTGTTCTACGGCATGCGCGACATCCGCGCCATGAACGGCATGAAGGTGCTGCTCGCTGCGCTCATGAATATGACGGCCTCCGCCATCTTTGCGTTCTCGGGCCGCGTGCATTGGCTGGAGACGCTGACGATGATGGGGGCTGCCATGGTCGGCGGCTTCGTCGGCGCGCGGCTTGGCCAGATCATCCCGCCGGCCCATGTGCGCCGCTTCATCATCGCCGTCGGCTGCGGCCTGACGGTGTATTTCTTCGTCAAGCCGGCCTGAGCCGCAAGTCGCATCAAAGAACCTTGCGTCAAGGAAAAAGGCCGGCGCGATGGCCGGCCTTTCGTAGTCATCTCGTAGCGTCAGGCTTACGCCTTGACCAGCGGTCCCTTCGGCGCCGGCCCCTTCGAGCCACCGCCGGACTTCGGCTTGCGCTTGCGCGCGGCCGGAACTTCGGACTTCGGCGTGACGGGGCCCTCGACGAACTCGAAGCCGATCTTCTCCTCGACGCCGGATTCGTCCTTGACGAGGACGACACGGACATGCCCGCCGCCCTTCAGCTTGCCGAACAGCACCTCGTCGGCCAGCGGCTTCTTGATGTGCTCCTGGATCACGCGGCCCATCGGCCGTGCGCCCATCTGCTCGTCATAGCCGTGCTGGATCAACCAGCTCTTGGCCGGCTCCGACAGCTCGATCGTGACGTCGCGGTCGGCGAGCTGGGCCTCGAGCTGCAGCACGAACTTCTCGACCACCATGCCGATCACCTCGACGTTGAGGTGCGCGAACGAGACGATGGAGTCGAGCCGGTTGCGGAACTCCGGCGCGAACTGCCGGTTGATCGCCTCGTGGTCGTCGCCTTCCCGCTTCGAGCGATGGAAGCCGAATGCCTGCTTGGCCATGTCGGCCGCGCCCGCATTCGTGGTCATGATCAAGATCACGTTGCGGAAGTTGACCTGCTTGCCATTGTGGTCGGTGAGCCGGCCGTGATCCATGATCTGCAGCAGCACATTGTAGAGATCCGGATGCGCCTTCTCGATCTCGTCCAGCAGCACCACGCAATGCGGATGCTGGTCGACGCCGTCGGTCAAGAGGCCGCCCTGGTCGAAGCCGACATAGCCGGGAGGCGCGCCGATCAGGCGCGACACCGTGTGCCGCTCCATGTACTCCGACATGTCGAAGCGCAGCAGCTCGACGCCCAGGGTCGACGCCAGCTGCTTGGCGACCTCGGTCTTGCCGACGCCGGTCGGACCCGAGAACAGATAGCAGCCGATCGGCTTCTCCGGCTCGCGCAGGCCGGCACGGGCCAGCTTGATCGAGGCCGACAGCGAATCGATCGCCTTGTCCTGGCCGAACACCACGCGCTTCAGGGTCTGCTCGAGATGCTTGAGCACCTCGGCATCGTCCTTCGACACGCTCTTCGGCGGGATCCGCGCCATCGTGGCGATCGTGGTCTCGATCTCCTTGATGCCGATCGTCTTCTTGCGCTTGTTCTCGGCCAGCAGCATCTGCGCCGCGCCGGACTCGTCGATCACGTCGATCGCCTTGTCCGGCAGCTTGCGGTCATGGATGTAGCGCGATGACAGCTGCACCGCGGCCTCGATGGCCTCGTTGGTGTATTTCAGCCGGTGATAGTCCTCGAAATACGGCTTCAGGCCCTTCAGGATCGCGATCGCATCTTCGACCGACGGCTCGTTGACGTCGATCTTCTGGAACCGGCGCACCAGCGCGCGGTCCTTCTCGAAGTGCTGGCGATACTCCTTGTAGGTCGTCGAGCCCATGCAGCGGATCGAGCCCGAGGCCAGCGCCGGCTTGAGCAGGTTGGACGCGTCCATGGCGCCGCCCGACGTCGCACCCGCACCGATCACGGTGTGGATCTCGTCGATGAACAGGATCGCATTCGGATGCGCTTCGAGCTCCTTGAGGACCTGCTTCAGGCGCTCCTCGAAGTCGCCGCGATAGCGCGTGCCTGCGAGCAACGTGCCCATGTCGAGCGAGAACACGGTCGCCGCCGCCAGCACCTCGGGCACTTCGCTGTCGACGATGCGCTTGGCCAAGCCTTCGGCGATCGCGGTCTTGCCGACGCCGGCTTCGCCGACGAACAGCGGGTTGTTCTTCTGGCGCCGGCACAGCACCTGGATGGCACGGTTGATCTCGGAGTTACGGCCGATCACCGGATCGATCTTGCCGTCCCGCGCTTTCTTGTTGAGATTGACGCAATAGGTTTCCAGCGCCTCGCCCTTTTTCTTTGAGTCCTCACTGCCCTTGGTCTCGGTCTCTTCGTCGACGCCGCGCACGGGGCGGGCCTCGGACACGCCGGGCCGCTTGGCGATGCCGTGGCTGATGTAGTTGACGGCGTCGTAACGCGTCATGTCCTGCTCCTGCAGGAAATACGCGGCGTGGCTCTCACGCTCGGCGAAGATCGCGATCAGCACGTTGGCGCCGGTCACCTCTTCGCGGCCCGACGACTGAACGTGGATCACGGCGCGCTGGATCACGCGCTGGAAACCTGCGGTCGGCTTGGCGTCGTCGCTGCCGTCCGTGACCAGATTTTCGAACTCGGTTTCGAGGTAGTTCACGAGACTGCCGCGCAGCTTGTCGAGGTCGACGCTGCATGCGCGCATCACGGCCGCTGCATCGGAGTCATCGATCAAGGACAGAAGGAGGTGTTCCAGTGTCGCGTATTGATGATGACGCTCGTTGGCGATCGCCAGCGCACGATGCAGGGATTGTTCAAGGCTTTGAGAAAAAGTCGGCATGCGCGTCCTCTGTGGCCCCTTGCCATCATGATCGCCGCCGCCCGGTCAGGCAACAACAACCTTCGTCAAATATAGTTATAACCGAGTGCGACAAAAGACCGGCCGAGCCGCTCGATTACGGGTTCACCGGATCGTCAATGCAAAACCCGTTCCGATTGCGGCAAATCGGGCTTGCGACAACCGAACGGCGCAGGCGGTCCAGCGCGGAGAGATAGGGACCGGAGCGGCCGTAATTCTTCGGGCGAAACGTGAAACCTGCCCGGATTGCGCCGACCTCGTCTGCAGCAATTTGCATCTGCGGCGACTTGCGATTCCGATTCGCCACCGCCACTTCTCCGGCGCGCCCGAGCAGCCGGAGCCCCCGGCCTCTGGCGCGCTATTGCACGCGTCGGCGGCTCTCTTCGCGGAGGGAGCCGGCTATTTCTTCTCCATCACACACTGCAACGGATGCTGGTGCTTGCGGGCGAAGTCCATCACCTGCGTCACCTTGGTCTCGGCGATCTCGTAGGTAAAGACGCCGCACTCCCCGATGCCGTGGTGGTGCACGTGGAGCATGATCTTGGTCGCGGCCTCGACGTCCTTGTTGAAGAACTTCTCCAGGACGTGAACGACGAACTCCATCGGCGTGTAATCGTCGTTCAGGATCAGGACGCGGTAGAGGTTGGGGCGCTTGGTCTTCGGCTTGACCTTGGTGATCACGGACGTTGCCGGGCCACCGGTGCCACCGGACTTGTTGTCGTTATTGCTCATCCTGGGCGCGGATCGGTTCAATCTGGAAGTTGGCTGCGACATCTTGCACGCGTTAGATATGGCTGCGAGGCCCCCAATAAAGAGTTTCCCTTGGAGGGTCGCTCAACTTGGAGGGTTGCTCAATAAGGGTTGCCCCGACCTGTCCCCTGCCGGGCCGCTTTCCGCCACCCGGTCCTGCTTTCCAGATCGCCTGTCCCAGCCGACCGGTCCGGTCGGACCGACGCCAGGAATATGGGTCAGCGACCGGTTTGCCGCAAGCGCAGACCCAGGACGGACCGACGCTCCGGCAGGACCGATTCCCTGCCCCGGCGATGAGGTGCAAGGTTAATCAAACCGGCCGCATTTTACAAAGCCCATTCAGCGGGCATTGACAGGGAACCAGCTCGGTTGCGGGCGCGGCGCCACGCTGCGGGCATTGGCCCGGTGTTTCGCGGTTTCGATTTACCCGTCCTTGACGAAGCCGAACCGAAAACACCTGCAGAAAACCATAATTGGTGAGCGACATGACCGATGTCTCCTTCATTCGACTCTGCCGCCGCGCCGCCCGACGGTTCGCCTGCGACCGCGGTGGCAACATCTCCGTGCTGTTCGCCATCTCGCTCGTCCCTATCCTGGCCTTCGTCGGCGCAGGCGTCGACTACAGCCGGCTGAACGCCGCGCGGTCGTCGATGCAGGCCGCGCTCGACTCCACCTCGCTGATGCTGTCGCGCGACCTGGCGCAGGGCACCATCAGCGCAGCCGACGTCGGAACCAAGGCAAGCGCCTATTTCAAGGCGCTCTACACCAGCACGGACGCGCAGAACGTCACCGTGACGGCCAGCTATACCTCCTCGACCAGCTCATCGGCCTCCAACATCCAATTGTCGGCCTCCGGTCAGATCGTCACCCAGTTCATGAAGATCGCCGGCTTTCCGACCATGGACTTCGGCGTCAAAACGACATCGACCTGGGGCGACGTGAAGATGCGGGTGGCGCTCGCGCTCGACAATACCGGCTCGATGGCATCCAGCGGCAAGATGTCCGCGCTGCAGAACGCCGTGGCCGGCAGCGGCGGGCTGATCGACCAGCTCAGCGCCCTCGCCAAGACCCCGGGCGACGTCTACATCTCGGTCGTTCCATTCGCCAAGGTCGTGAACGTCGGCGCCAGCAATTACGCCAAGGACTGGATCGACTGGACCGACTGGCAGAATCCGCCCACGATCCAGCCCGCCAATGGCTCCTATCAGGCCGCAATCCCGAACGGCAGTTTCACGCAGTCCCAATGGGACATGGTGGGACCGGGATCTTCCTGTCCGTTCAGGTCCGGCAACGGCTTCCCCTACTTCTCCTGCACCAGCGGCCCGGCGACCGGCAGCTCCAGCGCCTCCAAGATCCCGTCGAGCGGGACCTACAACGGGTACATCTGCCCGGGCTACGACTCCGCCTCGCACAGCTACTACAACGGCTGCTGGGACAGCGTGCAGACCAGCACGCGGGTGAACTGGTGCACCGGCAGCTACTGCAGCTGCCCGACCAGCGGCAGCAATCTTCCGAACAACACGTGCAGTTGCACGGGAAGCGGATCCAGCACGGTGTGCAAGGTCAACACCTTCACGCACACCTGGATCGCCAACACCAAGAGCACCTGGACCGGCTGCGTCGCCGACCGCACCCAGCCCAACGACGCGAATGCCGTGTCGCCCGCGACCTCCGACGTGACGACGCTGTTCCCGGCCAACCAGCACATGGAGAACAGCACCCAGTACTGCAACAGCACGGCCTCGACCAAGCTCGCGGAGATCGTGCCGCTCAGCTACAATTGGAGCTCGCTGAAGAGCGCCGTCAACGCCATGCAGCCCACCGGCGGCACCAATCAGGCGATCGGACTTGCCTGGGCCGTGCAGTCGCTGATTCCGAACGGCGTGCTGGCCGCGCCCGCGGAGGACGTCAACACCACCTATAATCGCGTCATCATCCTGCTATCGGACGGCCTGAACACCGAGGACCGCTGGCCCGAATACGGCAACGGCTCGTCGCAAGCCTCGGGCAACCCGATCGACGCGCGCCAGGCCCTGCTCTGCTCGAACCTGAAGAACACCAAGGATTCGAAGGGCAACGCGATGTACACGATCTACACGATCCAGGTGAACACGAGCTCGCCCGCCGATCCGACCTCGGCCGTGCTGCAGAACTGCGCCAGCAGTCCCGACAAGTTCTACATGCTGACGAGTTCGAGCCAGATCGTGACCACGTTCAACTCGATCGGCACCGCATTGTCGAAGCTGCGGGTTGCCAAATAACAGAAGCGCCGGGCACCGACAGCGCTCCGCCTTCAGCCAACAAAAAAGCCCGGCGCAAGCCGGGCTTTGTGCTCCCTACAGGGCGCGAACGGTCAGTGCGCGGCCGGCGGGGTGAACTTGGCGGCGATGCCTTCCAGCGGCTTGAACGCCTGCTTGGCGAGATCCGAATACAGCCCGGCGATCTTCTGCGAATCGGCGACGAAGGTCTCGTAGGCCGACTTGGCGAACTCGGTCTGCACCTCGAGCACCTTGTCGAGCGACTTCACGCCCTGGAGCTTCTCGACGAACGACTTGGTGTCCTCGAACGACTTCTTGGTGTAGTCGCCATACGCGGTGGCGATGGCTTGGAGCCCGTTCTGCACGGTGGTCGCAGAGTTCACGACGGTCTCGAACTGCTCTTTGCCGTAGTTCTGAAAGTCTTCAACCTTAAACATGTGGCATTCCTTTCCCTGATTTTGAGCGCCCTCAGGGAAGCCCCGGCTCCCTGACGCATCCATAATATAGTGCAGCGCACAAAAAAATCAAGAATCTTGTGCAATGCACCATCACGGGCATTGCGGTTTCGACGCACCGTCGGGCGCCCCAACCCGGGCCAGCTCGGCGGAAATACCGGCCATCGGCGCAAGGTTTCTTTAATCCTTTGGCAACTCGACCGTCCTAACCTCTCCGGTGGTCCCGGCCAGCGTCGGCCGAACCGTAAAGCTGTTCTAAAACAGCGTCTTAACAAAACCTCAGTTCGAGCCCTTCGATGCTTGGCAGCGTCATGGCGCGATCGGGAGGTCCGACAGGCACGGTTACGGGGGCGTTCGGCACAATTTCGCCTTACGAGCCGGTGATCACGTCAGAAATTGGACGGGGATTTCATGCTTCGCAAACAAATGGCTTCCTCGCGCCTGTTGCGAGTTGGCGTCTACGGACTGATCACCCTCGCGACGGCAGCAGTGGTCACGGTCGACAGCGCGGAGGCGCGTCGGCGCCATCGGCAGCATCACGCGCGGCACTCGCCCCATAATGACGAGGGCAGCTACAGCCCGGCGTTCGCGTCGATCGTCGTCGACGGCAATTCCGGCGCGACGCTGACGGCGACCAATCCCGACGCCTCGCGGCACCCCGCCTCGCTCACCAAGATCATGACGCTCTATTTGCTGTTCGAGCGGCTCGATTCCGGCAAGATGAAGCTCGATACCGAGATGCCGGTGTCCGAGCACGCCTCCGAGCAGTCGCCGACCAAGCTCGGCCTGCGCCCTGGTCAGACGATCCGCGTCGAGGACGCGATCAAGGGCCTGGTGACGCGGTCGGCCAACGACGCCGCCGTGGTCATCGCGGAGGCGATCGGCGGCGACGAGGACGAGTTCGCCAAGATGATGACGCGCAAGGCGCGCTCGCTCGGCATGAGCCGCACCACCTATGTGAACGCCTCCGGCCTCCCCGCTGACGCGCAGATCACGACGGCGCGCGACCAGTCGATCCTGGGCCGCGCGATCCAGGACCGCTTCCCGCGCTACTATCGCTATTTCTCGACGGTGGTGTTCAATTATCGCGGCCAGTCGATCCGCAACCACAATCATCTTCTCGGCAATGTCGAGGGCATCGACGGCATCAAGACCGGCTATACCCGCGCCTCCGGCTTCAACATCGTGACCTCGCTGCGCCGCGGCAACCGCCACCTGGTCGGCGTCGTGCTCGGCGGCCGCAGCGGCGGCTCGCGCGACGCCATCATGCGCAACCTGCTTGCCGAAAACCTCGACAAGGGCGCGACCCGGCGCACAGTGGCGGCGATCGGCGAGCGCGGCGGCTCCGACGGCGGCGATCCGAACCAGGGCACGGTGCAGCTCGCCTCCGCGGCGCCGGAGACGCCGGCCCCGAGCCGCGCCTCCAAGATCATCTCGACCCTCTCGGAAGCCACCGCGGCCCTGCCGCCGGCGGCACCGCGAGAGGCCAAGGTCGAGCCGGCGCCGATGACATCCGGTGTGATCCAGAGCCAGCCGATGTCGATCGTTCCCGGCTCGACCGAGCCGATGAAGCCGGTCAAGGTCAGGACGGTCCAGGTCAAGGCCGGCGCGGTCAAGCTCGCGACCGCCGCGCCGCAGCCGGCCGCCCCTGCTCCCGCGCCCTTCGCTCAGCGCGTCGAGGCCATCGAGCCGGCGCCGCCGATCACCCGCGCCGAGGCCCCCCGTCCCGACATGCCGCCGCAGCCGCCGGGCCATGGCACCGGCAACGGCATTCTCGGCGTGCTGCCTGCCTCCAGCCTGCCGGCAGGCTCGTCGCAGGCCATGGCCTATGCGGCGCCTCCGGCCCAGCCGGCACCGACGCAGATCGCCTCCGCGAGCGCCGCGGCGGAGCTTCCGAGCAAGCCTTCCGTGACGCGGAGCGGCTGGATCATCCAGGTCGGTGCGCTGGACAACGAGGCCGAGGCCCAGAAGCGGATCGAGGCGGCCCGCAGCTCGGCGCAAGGCCTCCTCAGCAAGGCCGATCCCTTCACCGAGACGGTCGCGAAGGGTGACAAGACCCTGATCCGCGCCCGCTTCGCAGGACTCGATCGTGATCAGGCCGAGGCCGTCTGCAAGAAGCTGAAGCGCGCCGACATCTCCTGCATGACCGTGCACAACTAACGCCGGCACCGATCCTGTTCCGATGAGGCCCGCGCGACACAGCGCGGGCCTTTTCGTTTGCGGACCACGCGATCGATGATCGGGACGCACGGCCGCAAACCACTCGTCAAGGATTTGCCGCTAGAACTTTTTCACCATGACGAACGATCGTGCCTGGCAAGGGCGAGAGCCGCAGGCGTCGACAAAGTTGCGTTGAAAGCGGGTTCGGTGTTGTGGCGTTAGTGGCGTTGCCGGAGTTAGCCGTGATGCGTACGAAGCAGAGTATCCTTGGCCTCGTTCACCCGGGCGGCGAGGTACGTCGACCCCCCTTGGTCGGGATGCAGTTTCTTCATGAGCGCACGGTGGGCCCGACCGATCTCGTCTCGCCCCGCGCCCGGCTGCAGGCCAAGGATCTGATAGGCCTCCTCTTCCGTCATTTTGGAGCTCGACGCCGCGCGTCCCTGCCGCCCTGCCGCATCGCGCTCCGCGTGCTGACGCCAAGCGGGAAACCGGCGGTCCAGATAAGTTTCAAGTAGAGCGACGCTGTCGGCATCAAGGCTCGGCGTCATCGCGGCGAGCTGCGGCAGATCGAACTCGTCCAGCGACCGGCCGGCATGGACACCGGCGACGAAACGGCCCTGCATCTGCCCGCTGTCGTGATCGAGCACCATCTCGATGAATTGCGAGCGCACCCGCGAGTTCTGACCGGACGAGCGCTGCCCGCCCAGCCCGAACATGCTGCCGACATTGCCGAGCCCACCCGGTGACCAGCCGAGCAATCCCGCCCCGAACAGCCCGATCGGGATCGCCACCACCAGCTCGCCGCGGAGGCCGGTGAAGGCTGCCACCGCAAGGCAGCCGATGCCGCCGGCAAACTTGAGCGCGCGCGCCAGTGCCGCCGGATTCGCGTTCCGGAACATCTGCAGCAACAGATAAAGGGTGATGACGGCGACGGCGCCAGCGATCAGTGTCATGATCCGAATATAGGGCGTGTCGAGACAAAAAGCATGATCGGCTGCGTACGCGACCGGCAGGCTCGAGCCGGTGCGCCGGGCTTGATATTGGTGGCGGCCGAGATCGATCTCTACTTCATCTGCCCGATCAGGCGTGCCGCGCCCGCTTCGGAGCCGGCGAGCCGGAGCAGCGCCGCGCGACCACCGGCAGCATAGGCCGCGGCGGCACGCAGAAGATCGCGCAACTGCGCGGATGCGCCCGGATCGAAGCGGCACCATGCTCCCCCCGACAGCCGCGCCATCTCGCGAAAAGCCTGCTCGGCCGCGGGCTCATTGCCCTCCTGGAACATGAACAGCGGGACCTTCAACAGCCCGAGCTCGCCGGCCTTTGCGCAGAGCACGTCGACATTCTCCTCCATCGCGTCGCCAACGAACACGACGGCGCGGATTCCAGACGCTGTCGCATGGCGTCGCGCCTCGGCAAGAACCTTGCCGATCTGGGTCTGGCCGCCGCGGCAATCGATCTTGCCCATCAGTCGGGCGAGCTCAGCGCTGTCGGAGATCCAGCCAGTGGCGCGGCATTCATCGAAGCCCCGATAGTACACCAACCGGATATCCAGGCTGCCGAGTGCGGCGGCCTCGCGAAACATGTCGGCCTGCAGGGCACAGGCCATGTCCCAGGTCGGCTGGCGGCTCAGGGTCGCATCAAGCGCAAAGACGAGACGACCTCTGGTTCCCTGAGCTGCAGGAGCCATGGCCTTGGCCTGCGCCACAAACGCCGCAACGGCGTCTGCCGTGGAGCGCGCATCGTCCGGCAACCGTTGCTGGCGCGAGCCATCGTCGGCCGTGGTCATCGGCGCAGAACCTGGCTTCGTACGACGATCGACCATACGCGCACCTTGCTCGGACGCGCATCATGTGGGCAGCCGGACGAACAGCTTCAATGACGGCAGCGACCCATCTGCCGCATACGTCGTTCGTTCCGCCCGTCGTGGTGGGCGGCAAGGGTCAGGCGAGGCTGGCGTGCATCCCGGCTTGCGCGCTCAATGCGTCAGCGGCTTGGCCGGCGTCGCGGTCTTGCCGACCGGCGCATAGGGCGCGACGGGCCCCGGATCGAGCAATGGTGTCTTGGTCTTGACCGGCCCGATGTCGCTGCTGCTGTCGCTGTCGGCGAGGAACTTGTCCAGCATGGCCTGGATCGACGACTTGGCGTCGTCGGGTCCGGTGTCGCGCATGTCGTTGTGCTGGAAGTCCGTGTTGACGACCGTGATGCCTTCCTTCTCGCAGATGTCGTCGCTCGGGATCACGCCGGGATCGGTCTTGAATTGCGGGTCCTTCGAACGGAACGACAGGATCTTGAACTTGCCGTCGGTGACGAACGGGACGCGGAGGTTGTCGAGCGTGACGACCTTCCGGACGTCTTCGGGATACTGCTTGGCGAAATACATCGAGATGTCGCCGCCCATCGAATGACCAACCATCGTCAGATGATCATAGTCGGCGTTCGGCTGCACTTGGTGCATCTGCTCGACGGCGAACCGGATGTTGGCGACGCCGCGCTGGATCTGCGGCAGGCGGCCGACATAGGGCTCGCCGACCTTCGTCACCATCGGCGCATCGGTCGGCAGGTCGTGCTGGATGCTGACCGCCATGTAGCCGCGCGCAGCAAATACGTTGGCCAGGAACGAGTACTCGGTGAACTTGACTGTGTTGCCGTGATTGAGGATCGCGACCGGCAGCTTGACCATGCCGGCTTCGGCCTGCATCTCCTTGTCGCGGCGGACGGCCACGGCGACTTCGACCAGACGGTTGTCGCGCGAGGCGTCATAGAACCTGATGGTCTCGTGCCGGATCGCCCACTTGCTCGCGGTGAAGTAGCCGACGGCCGCCAGCACGCTGACAGACACAAGAACGGTTATTCCACGCTTCATGTTCGTCCCTCGGGAGCACAATCAAAGGTAGTTTTGAACCTGTAAGACTCTCGCGACCCGTTCTGTTTAATATATGTAACGGCGCTGTGACAGGAAGACCAAATGTTGTGTATCGGTCGCCCGTTCGTTGTGCGCCGCACCTAGTTGCTGTGCAGCATAGCGGGTTCCGTCGCCCGTCTCTGTAACTTGAGCCCTGAACGTCAGGTTCAAATCAGTCATGAATTTGACGGTAATCTAGCGAAGTTGGCGGCCGCGGCGTTGACCTGAGACAAATCTTCCTCGTCCGCCCCAAGCAGGCTGAACGCGCCGTCCCCCCCTGTCACGCGGATTGTTAACCAAGCGGCGGGCGCACGTTCAACGCGCACAATGTCTCAGGCGCGGCTTCGCCGGACTGCGGACGGTATTCAGGCGCTGATGATGTCGTGCAGGTCGAGCGGCTTGTCGACCTGGGCGAACCATTCGGCGCGGTTCGCGGCGCGGCGGCGGCCGCGCTCGTCCAGCGGCAGCTTGAGCTGCCGCAGCAGGCTGGTGACCTCCTCCCGGGCCGTGACGTGGCCGAGATTGGGGCGGGTGCCCAGGGTCGCTTCGTCGATGTCGTCGAGCGCGGTCAGTCCGCGCGGGAAGAACTCGCGATAGACGACGCGTTCGGCAAAGCCGTCGATGGCGCGAAAGCCGAGCCGCAGCGACAGGTCCTTGAGGCCGTCGGCGACCAGTTGCTTGTTGCGGGAGCCGAGCATCGACAGCCGGTTGCGGACCACGATCCAGTCGGTCATCGCACCGTCCACCTGGCGGCGCTTGCGCCGGACGTCACGCACCATCTCCGCATAGTGGCTCTCGCCGGTCACGGCATAGGTCGCCGGATCGACCGTTCCCAGCACGTCGAAGTCGAGGAAGCTGTCGTTGATCGGCGTGACCAGCGTATCCGCCATCGAATGCGCCAGGCGCATCAGGTAGCTGTCGTTGCCGGGCGTATCGATGACGATGAAATCGAACGAGCGTTCGACGGCGCTCACGGCCTCCATGAACTGCTGGAACTCGGCGTTCTCGTTCTCGTCGATCTGCAGCGTCCGGCCGAGCTGGATGCAGTAGTGCGTGGGCAGCTCGAGGCGCAGGCCGGTGCGGCGCGCCCAGGCGCTGCGGTTGTTGATGTAGTGGGTGAAGCTCTGCTGGCGACAGTCGAGATCGATCGTGGCGACGCGCTGGCCGGCCTTCAGGAGTGCCACGGCGATGTGCAGGGCGGTGGTCGACTTGCCCGACCCGCCCTTCTCGTTTCCAAGCACAACCACGTGGGCCGAGCCCGATTGTCCTTGGCTAGTCTGCACCAGCATGTTGTCGACCTCTTACGATCATCTTCGAGTCACGGTCGTCTGCGGTCAAGTGAAATGCATCGTCATCGTGAATCCCACGGGGGACGCATCCTCCGCTACTACTTGACGCGCGCGTTTACCAACTCCGCATCGGACGCGGAGACGTGCTAACAGGCGTATTCAAGTATGCTGAGCGGCGTGTCGCGTCCTTGTTAAGGGCGGTCGCCCGAGCGTCAAGACCGAACAGAGCAACCGCAATTTTTCGCTGTGAGATCGAGCAAAAATGTCACGAAGCCCTCGCATCGCCCGCACCGTTTCCGCCCTCCGCCGCGAGTTCGACAGCTTGCGCGCGAGAAAGGCCAGCATCGCGCTCGTGCCGACCATGGGCGCGCTGCATGAAGGCCACATCTCGCTGGTCCGCCTGGCGAAGCGCCGCGCCGACAAGGTGGTCGTCTCGATCTTCGTCAACCCGACTCAGTTCGCGCCGACGGAGGATTTCGGTTCCTACCCCCGGACCTGGAAGGAGGATGTTGCGAAACTTGCGGCCGAGCGCGTCGATCTGATCTGGCATCCCGACGCGAAGGCGATGTATCCGGACGGCTTCGCGACGCGGGTCGTGCCGGAAGGCGCGGCATTGGCCGGGCTGGAGGATCGCTTCCGTCCGCATTTCTTCGGCGGGGTCGCGACCGTGGTCGCCAAGCTGTTCACGCAATGCCGGCCGGACGTCGCGATCTTCGGCGAGAAGGACTATCAGCAGCTCCGCGTCGTCGCCCAGATGGCGCGCGACCTCGATCTCGGCGTCCGCGTCGTCGGATCCCGTACGGTGCGCGAACGCGACGGGCTCGCGATGTCGTCGCGCAATGTCTACCTCACTGCAGACGAGCGGCGGGCGGCGCCGACGCTGCACCGTGTCCTGAAGGAGCTGGCGGCCCGGCTGCGCGCCGGCGACGACATGCAGCCGGCGCTTGGGGACGGCGCCGCCGCGATCACCCAAGCCGGCTTCGCCTTGGACTATCTCGAGGTCCGCCACGCCGAGACGCTGGCCCCCATCGCCCCGAACGAGTCAGGACCGATACGCATCCTGGTCGCGGCCAAGATCGGAACCACGCGACTGATCGACAATATCGCCGGCTGAGCCGCCGGGAAATCAGCGGCTCGCCAAGACCGCGAGTGCTCCCTCGCCCGCAAGGCCAGAGTCAGCGGCAACTGACGCCGGGGAGCGTCGCTCTGCCCTTGCGATCGAGTCTGAACTTCCGCCCCGGCGTGAGATGCTCACGCGCAACACCGGCAACTCGTCGAGCGGCTACAGCAGGCCGAGATCGCGCAGCTCGCGGCGCAGCGGCTCGGGCATGGCTTCGACCCCCGCCGCACTGGACTTGCCGAGATCGGCCGGCGCATCCTCGGTCGTCAGATAGCGCCACCCCTGGAACGGACGCATCGGCCGCGGCGACACCGCGATCACCTTCGGCTGCATGATGATGCGGCACCGCCCGATGCCGTCGCCGTCGCGGAACGGCTCGATGCCGACGATCTTCTCGCGCGCGGCGACCTCACCGCGGATCACCCAGTACAGCGAGCCGCCGGCGAGGATGTCCTCGACCCGTTTCGGCGTCATCCGCGTGACATGGACGTGCTGCTGCGGCAGGCCCTTCTTCTTGGCCGCGAGCATGCGCTCGGCGATCCACTCCTTCAGCTCTTTCACGGACTCGCAGCCGACGGCGAGCTTGATCAGGTGCAGAGGCATGATGGCGGTTCGACCAGCGGGATCTATTCGTTGTTGGCGGCCGGCTCGGCGGCGTCAGGCGCCGCTTGAGGCGCCGCGGCAGCCGGCTTCGGCTTCGGTGCGGCCTTCTTGGCCGCCGGCGGCGCCTGGGCGTGGCTGGCAGCCACGGTCGGCGGCGCTGCGGGCGACGGCGCAAGCTGCGTCGGCGGCTTCGGCGCAGCGGCTGCCGGAGCGACCGAGCGCGTCGAGGCCGTCGGCTCGGGATTCATGATGCTGACCGGCGGGGTATTGGCCGAGCTGGGAAATTCCGCGGTCGTCGGCTTGCCGCTCGGCGCCGACGGCGCCTGCCCTGGAGGCGCCAGTCCCGCAAAGGTTCCAGCGACGGGCTGGCCCGGGGCCGCATTCCACTGCGAGGCGTAGCGCGTCACCAGCCCCTCATAGGTCCGCCCTTCCATGTTGTTCATCAGTTGCTGGCGATCGCCCACGGCACGGAACATCACGCAATCGCTCGGCGTGCAGCGGTCGCGCGTCAGCAGCACATAGGCCATCAGGCCATAACGATCGCGCTCCACGGCGCGGCGCAGCGCCAGCAGCTCGGCGGTCATCACCTTGTTGGCGCTGGCGACGTCGCCCGCCTGGGACAGCCGGCTCAGCATGCCCGCCGCATAACTGACGGCCGCGGCCGTCATCTCGGCCGATCCGAACAGGCTCTTCTCGCAATTCGCGAGCACCAGGTCGCCGGCGAGATCATCCACGCAGGCCAGAGCGGGCGGCGAGAAGCTGACGGTGGCGGTCGCCGCAGGATCGCCATTGGCGCCGCGCGGGCTCGCATCCTGGCTCCGCATCATCGACGCCACCGCAATCCCGACCGCCAGCAGCGTGATCACCGTCAGCGCGCCGTTGGCGACCGATTTCTCGGCCCTGAGCAGGGTAATCAGGACGATCAGTGCAAAGAAACCCGCCGCGGCAACGGTGAGCCACATCGGGAACGCCGGTGAGTTCAAGAGCTGATCCAACGAGGAAGGCCAGGTCGAGTTCATGCGCGCTTGTTCCTGACGTGGGCCAGCGAGAGCGGGCCCGATGGCGTCCCTACATGGGACGGCCGTGAAACGATCATCAAATTCAAATGATCACCCGATCGATTGCGGCCCCACCACGACAATAGGACGATTCCATGCGCCTGCGGGCGCCGGATGGTGTGGAGCTACCCGCTATCCCCAAAGGGATCGCGCAGCAATCGTCAGCGTCTCGCGCCACGGCTCCCGAACGCGTGGCAACTCCCCTTCTCGCTTCGGCTACGTCTCCGGCGGCCGCCTCCGCCGACGCGGCACGTCATCCTCAAGACAAGGCCAATTGGCTCTCTCTGGCAACCCGCTCAAAGGCTTCCGTCGAGCTTTTGATCCGATACTGGCAGTCGTCGTCTTCCGTCGGAAGCTGGCGGATGATCTCATAGGTGCCGGTGGCGGCCGGACGCGAGACGTTGCTCGCGGTAAAATAGACGGTCGATCCAATGGGGAACTTGTGTTTCAACGCCCTCTCCTGCTCGCGTGCCGGCAAGAGCCCCTTGTCCCGCTGCCCGGGCCGGCGTGTCTTTATAAATATCGCGCTTATATCACGCCGCCGCCCGCCCTGACCAGCGACCTCACGACATGGCAAACACGGAGATTGCGAGAGTCTTCAACGGGATGACGCCGTAGGCGGTATTTCTGGACGAGCGCGTCGGGGCTCGCTCGTCCACCGCAGACCATATCGTGAACAGGCGACGCCGTTCAGACTTTCTCGACCCGGTCGATGATCCAGCTCTCCGCAAGTCCGTCCTTCACCCACGCCGCGAACTCCGGCATCGCCATCATCGTGTCCATGTAGGCACGGGTCTCGGCGGCGACCGGAATGGCGAAGCTGTGGAAGCGCGTGACCACCGGCGCGAACATGGCGTCGGCCGCGCCGAAGCGGCCGAACAGGAACGGCCCGCCATTGCCGTAGCGGGCACGGCAGTCGCGCCAGATGTCCTCGATCCGGGCGATGTTGGCCTTGGCATCGGCAGACAGCTCCACGGGCCGCACCGGCCGGTGGAGGTTCATCGGGCATTCGTTGCGCAAGGCCGGGAAGCCGGAGTGCATCTCCGCGCAGACCGATCGCGCATGAGCGCGGGCAGCGGCATCGGCGGGCCACAGCCCCGCTTGCGGGAAACGCTCTGCGAGATATTCAATGATCGCGAGCGAATCCCACACGCTGATCGCGCCATCGATCAGGATCGGCACCTTGCCGGCCGGGGAATGCTTAAGGATGCGCGCCTTGTCGGCGGGATCGTCGGTGTAGAGCGGGATCACGATCTCCTCGAAGGCGATGTCGCAGCCGCGCAGCGCCAGCCACGGCCGCATCGACCATGAGGAATAGTTCTTGTTGCCGATCACCAGCTTCAGCGTCATGTCCAGCCGTCTCCGTGTTCAGGCGTGCATGGGCCGCGCCGTGTCGGCCATGGGAGCCTTGCCTTCCAGGACGCATACAGGATCGGCGGCGGCCGCGTCGACAGCGACTTGCTCCGATTTGCGTCCCCTTGCGCGCAACACGATCAGCGCGTGAAGTCCTGCGGCGTGAACGACATCTCGATCACCTTCCACTCGTCATAGCGATCCCGCGGCAGCATCGAATAAGGCTGGCAGGCGTTCAATGCCTCGACGGCGCTTTCCTTCAGCTGCGCAGCCTTCAGCGGTGCGATCACCTCCCTCACCTCCGGCTCCGTCGCCAGCCGCCCGTCGGGCGTCATTGCGAAGCGCAGCCTGACCATGACCCGGTCGGACGGTGACATCGAAGCCGAAAGACGGGCGCAGCTCCTGACCCGCTGACGCAGCGCCGTCTCCAGATTGGCCGCGAGGTTGGTCGTCGCGGCCGGCCCGGCGTCCTTGGCATCGTCCGGGCCGATTGCCGGCGGCAGCGGCGAAAGCGGCTCGGGCAGGCCCAGCATGACGCCGTATTTCACCGTGATGTCGGGCTCGGGCGGCACATAGCTCGGAGCCGGAGCCGGCACAGGCGGCGGCAAAGGCTTGGCGACCGTCTTCACGGCCTTGGACGGCGGCATCGGCGAAGGCTGCGGCTGCGCCGGCGAGGGAGACGGCGGCTTCGGCATCTCCTTCGCCTCCTGCACCGGTGGCTGCGCCGGCTCAGGCGCCGGAGGCGGCGCGGCGGCCGCCGGCGACGGGCTCGGCGCCGGCTGCGGCAGCGTCAGTTCGGGCGATGGGGACGGCGTCGACACCGGCTCCGGCGTCTTCTGCGGGTCGTCGGCATCGACGATGTCGACGGCAACCTCGTCAGTCCTGGCAATCTCGTAGGGACGCACCGTGGTCGAGACCACGACCCCACCGGCGATCAGGAGATGCGCGAGCACCGATGCGGCGATGCCCCAACGGATGAACTGCCAACGTTCCATGCTGCTTCACTTGCGCCCGCGCCTGACCGAACGCCGGACCGATTGCCTGGGCTGCGCGCGGTCTCGCCGATCATTGGCAGGGATTGCAGCGCCAGCCGCCATCCGGCCCGCCGGCCGCGCCTGCCATGTCGGTGTCTAGCATAGCGGCGCGGGCGCCGCCCTCAATCCCATTTCGGCGCAAAGGCGAAGTTGGTCATCCGTCCTTCGGGACTGCCCATCGCGAAGATGTCGGCCATGTCCTGCTCCGAGAGCTCGAAATCGAACACGTCGAGGTTCTCGGACAGCCGTTCGATCTTCGAGGTGCGCGGGATCGCCACGACGTTCTGCTGCACCAGCCAGCGCAGGCAGATCTGCGCCGGGCTCTTGCCATGGGCGCGGCCGATCCGTGTCAAGGTCGGATCGTTCTTGATCTTGCCCTTGGCGATCGGGCTGTAGGCGACAAGCGCGATGCCATGGCGCGCGCAGGCCTCGCGGACCTTGGTCTGATCGAGATAGGGATGATACTCGACCTGATTGCACACCAGCGGCTCCGGCGATGCCGCCACCGCCTCGTCGAGCAAGGCAACCGTGAAATTGGAGACGCCGACGTGGCGCGCGAGCCCGAGCGTCTTGGCATGCGCCAGCGCGCCGAGCGTCTCGGCCAGCGGCACGTGCGGGTTGGGCCAGTGCAGCAGCAACAGGTCGACCTCGGAGACGCGCAGCCGGACCAGGCTCTCCTTGGCCGAGCGCTCGAGGTCGTGCGGCGCGAAATGCGTGGTCCACACCTTGGTTGTCAGGAACACCTCGCTGCGCCGGACGCGCGAGGCGCGCAGGCCTTCACCGACCTCGTGCTCGTTCTCATAGACCTGCGCGGTGTCGATGTGCCGGTAGCCGAGGGTGAGCGCCTGCTCGACGATGCGGCTGCAGGCGCGCCCGCGCAGCTCCCAGGTTCCGAGACCCAAAGCGGGAATTCCGGCACCATTGGCCTCGATCATCAGCATGGCCGTGCACTCCAGAGCGCGTGCAACATTATGTAGGCACACGCTGGGCGTTGCCAACGCACGACCCGTGTTTGGCTTAAGTCTTGGCTAAGGCGGCAAACACCGTCTCGGGCGCGTGCGCGATGACGGTGAGCAGCGCGCGCGCCGGGCCGCGCGGCATGCGCTTGCCCTGCTCCCAGTTGCGGATGGTCTCGACGGGCACGCCGAGCTTGGCGGCGAATTCCTGCTGGGTCAGCTGCACCCGCCGCCTGAGGTCGCGCACTTCGAGCGGAGCCGCGGGCGCCAGCGGAATCTCCTCGCCGTCACGCAGCTCCACGATCCGTCCATCTGCCTTCAGCCGCAAGCGTTGCATCGTCCGACTCCGTCTCGAGCGACAGTCTCGCCGAACCGCGTTAAGGCCGGATTAACGATATAAGTCGTTCAGGGATTGCGCTTATTTCAAGCCGAACCACAGCGTGGCGATGCCGAGAAACGAGAAGAAGCCGACGACGTCGGTCACCGTCGTGACGAAGGTTCCCGAGGCGACGGCCGGATCGGCGCGGACGCGTTCGAGCACCATCGGAATCAGGATGCCGCCGAGCGCACCCGCGACGAGATTCGAGATCATCGCAAGCCCGATCACGATGCCGAGCCCGGGCATCTTGAACCACGCCACGGCGGCGATGCCGGTGACGAGCGCGAAGGCCAGACCATTGACGAGCCCGACCAGCCCCTCGCGGATCACGACCCGCATCGCATTGTTCGGCCCGAGCTCGCGCGTCGCCAGCGCGCGCACCGCGACCGTCATGGTCTGGGTCGCGGCATTGCCGCCTTGGCTGGCGACGATCGGCGCGAGCACGGCGAGCGCCACCATCTGCTGCAACTGGCCCTCGAACAGGCCGAGCACCGATGACGCCAGGAACGCGGTGGCGAGATTGATCAGCAGCCAGTTGAAGCGGCCCTTTGCGATGGTCCAGACGCTGTCGGACAATTCCTCGTCGCCCGACACGCCGCCGAGCGCCTTGAAATCCTCGTCGGCCTCCTCCTCGATGACGTCGACCACGTCGTCGATGGTGATGACGCCGGCCAGCCGGTTATCGGCATCGACCACGGGGGCCGCGACCAGATTGTACTTGCCGAACAGCCGCGCCACCTCGGCGAGATCGTCGGTGACGGTGACGCGACGGCGGTCCTCGTCGATCAGATCGGCCAGCGGAACCGGACGGCGGGCGCGCAGCAGCGCATCGAGCGACACCGCGCCCTGCCAATGCCGTGCGTCGTCGACCGCATAGATCTCGTAGAACCGCTCGGGCAGATCCGGCGTCTCGCGCATGTAGTCGATGGCCTCGCCGACCGTCCAGCCCAGTGGAACCGCGATGACCTCGCTCTGCATGCGGCGGCCGGCCGAGCCCTCGGGATAGTCGAGGCTGCGCGCCAGCGCGTCGCGCTCCGACGGCGGCAGGCGTTCGAGGATCTCCTCCTTGTCCTCCTCGTCGAGGCTTTCCAGCAGCTCGACCGCATCGTCGGATTCGAGCTCGCGCACGCCCTCGGCGACGGTCGCAGGCTCGAGCTCCTCGAGGATCTCCTCGCGGACCGCGTCGTCGACCTCGTTCAGCGCGGAGAAGTCGAAATCGGTGCCGGTCAGCTCGACCAGCCGGACACGGTCGTCCGGCGCGAGCGCCGCGATCAGGTCGCCGAGATCGGCCTCGTGCAGCTCGGCGACCTCGGCGCGCAGAAACGCCTCGTCCTCGGCGGCGATCGCCGCCGTGATGGCCGCGATGAATTCGGCGCGAATCTCGCCGGATTCGGTGCGCATCGGCGCGCGATCGCGTAGAGTAGCATCAGCATGGGCAACGTCCGATGTCTCGTTCATGACGTGCCTCACGCGCTTGATTTCAGAGCAAATGGTCTGATTTGTGCTTTCACGCATTACATAATCGGCAACAGCGAGCGCAACGGGAAAAGATGCGGCTTTGGCGACCGATGACGGGATGGGTAAACGCGGCCTGCGTCGTGGCGGCGCTGCTTGCGGCTGACGTCGCCGCAGCCGCGCCCGCCGCATGCCCGCGCGAAGGTACGCTCGGCACGTCGCGCATTCTCACCGTCGATCCCGCGACACATCCGCGCGTCGGCCTGAAGAGCTTCCCGGACACGCTGCCGCTGCACGACGGCGAGGTGGTGCTGACCTTCGACGACGGTCCGTCGCCGCCGATGACCGACAAGGTGCTCGCCGCGCTCGCCAGGGAATGCGTGCGCGCGACCTTCTTCCTGGTCGGCGAGCCTGCGTCGCGCCGCGCCGCGCTGGTGCGGAAGATCGCGGCCGAAGGCCACACCATAGGCCATCACACCTTCACGCATGCGAATCTCGCGCACATCACGCCGGGACAGGCCGTCGATGAGATCGATCGCGGCATCGGCGCCGACGAGAAGGCGCTCAACGGCGCGGAGACGACCACGCCGTCGACACCATTCTTCCGCTTTCCCTATTTCGAATCGACACCGGCGACGCTCGACCTGCTGCAGTCGCGCGGCATCGTCGTGTTCGGCGCCGATCTCTGGGCCAGCGACTGGAACCCGATGTCACCGCAGCAGACGCTGAAGCTGCTGACCACCCGGCTGAGCCAGGCGCGCAAGGGCATCATCCTGCTGCACGATCCGCAGCCGCGCACGGTCGCCATGCTGCCCGCGTTCCTGCGCTACCTGAAGAACCACGGCTATCGCGTGGTTCATGTGGTTCCGAAGCAGCCGGCAGATGTGCATCACGAGCAGCATAGCGAGCGCCCTTCACCCGCGCCGACGACGCCGAACGAAGGTGGTTAATCCGTCGTTCAGGACCGCTCTCTACGCTCGACTGCCGTGATCACGGCGATTTCTACCGCTTGCAATCCGGCAACAGCCGCGTGCAAACCGGAACCCGGAACGATGTCATCTCGCGACAGCCGAACATCCCTGCTATGTCTTGGCGGTCGCTTGCCCGTCTCGGGCGGCTGCGACACATCATCGAGCGTCGAAGACCCTGGCCGAACGGGCCGGGACGGTGAAGGGAATGTGAGCAGCGTGATGCGTGATCGTCGGTGGGCTTGCGTCGGACGGCCAACATGGTTCGCAGTGCTGTTGGGCACCGTCGCCTGCGTCGCCTCCAGTGTCGGATCGTCAGCCGCATCGGCGGCCGATTGTCCCGGACACCCGAACGCGCTCGGCACGTCGCGCGTCCTGGTGGTCGATCCGCGCGAGCATCCGCGCCTGGGCGCGATGCAGTACAAGGAGACGCTGCCGCTGAAGGATCACGAGGTCGTCATCACCTTCGACGACGGGCCGCTGCCGAAATACAGCAATCGGGTGCTGCAGATTCTCGCCGACCAATGCGTCAAGGCGACGTTCTTCACCATCGGTCGCCAGGCCAAGGCCGATCCCGAGGGCGTGAGGAAGCTCGCGGCCGCGGGTCACACCATCGGCACCCACAGCCAGAACCATCCGCTGAGCTTCAACAAGATGACGCTCGAACAGGTCCAGCCGGAGGTCGATCAGGGCGTCGCCTGGACCAAGGCCGCGCTCACCGATCCCTCCGCGCTGTCGCCGTTCTTCCGCGTCCCCGGCCTGCTGCGCGGCGACGCCGTGGAAAGCTACGCCGCCTCGCTCGGCCTGCAGGTCTGGAGCGCCGACTTCCTCGCCGACGACTGGCGCAGCATTTCCGGCGCCAAGGTCTACGAGCTCGCGATGAAGCGGCTGGAGGCGCGCGGCAAGGGCATCCTGCTGCTGCACGACATCCAGGCCCGCACCGTCGCGGCGCTGCCGAAGATCCTCGCCGATCTCAAGGCCAAGAACTACAAGATCGTGCACGTCGTGACGGCAACGCCGGACCGGCCGGCGACGCCGACCGAGCCCGAGGATTGGCTGGTGCATCGTCCGTCGGACGAGACCCCGGTGGCGCATTGGCCCAGGATCGCGCCCGTCGATCTCGCCGGCGCCGAAACGCGCGCCCGCGCCAAGCTGGACGATTTCGGCATTCTCGACGTGCCCGCGGCCGTCACGCACGGCGCGCAGAAGCCGGCATGGCCGCGTCCGCCGCTCGCGCCGCGCCTTGCAGCGCCGGCCTTGGCAGCGCCGGCGCCCAATCTGTTCGCATGGCCGCCTGTCGCGCCGCTGTCGGCGCAGCGGCATCAGCTCGCCCGGCTCGAGAGCCCGGCCCCGAAGGCGGCGACCGCCAAGCCGGCGCCGCGTCCGCTGCGCCTCGCGAGCCTCAGGCGGCGCTGAACATTCGCAAGATGTTGCACGCGGCGATGCGGCACGATTCGCTCGCCCTCGCCTTCGGCTGCTCGAGCTCGATATCGCGGCGATCGGCCTGATGCACACCGCTTGCGGTGCGACCGGTCAGTTCGAGACCAGCTTGCTGACGCAGAGGATGACGGCGGCGGCCAGGAAGAACAGATCGATATAGGACTTCTTCTCGCCGTCCTTGCGCAGCGATCCGACGTCGGACACCACCTGCCTGCTGACCACCTGCCCCACCGGCCCGTCGCCGAGCATGCCGGCCAGCCGGCGGACGTCCGATTCCATCTTCTCGATCCGTCCGAAGAAATGGAAGGTGCGCACCACCGTGACGGCGCGCATGCCGGCATAGATCAGCACCACGAGCGCCAGGACGGCGCGGTTCTGGTACTTCTCGATGTAGTTCAGGCTGAGATAGACGGCCGCGAGAAAAACGAAATTCGAGATGAAGCGGTACACGAGGCCCGTGAAGTTCATCTGCTCCCCCACATGATGTTCGGATCACTGGCCGACGACAGAACTCACGAAACGCGTTTCGCCCCCGCGTCCTGGTTCAACCGGCGTCACCCTAGGAGAGCGGGCTTGCGAATTCGTGAAGTGGAAATTTTGCAGCGCCAGAACAGGCCCGCTTGGTAAACAAGGGACTGCCCGGAGAGCGCCGCTGCAGCCTGCAATTGCAGGGCTGCAGCAGCTCTCGCAGCTATGCGCCGAATCGCGCCGGCGCGCAGGCGGCGACGTCGACGCTCGGCGCCTCGCCGCTCATCAGCTCGGCGAGGATGCGACCCGTCGCAGGCCCCAGCGTGAAGCCCTGGTGGCCGTGGCCGAAATGCAGCCACAGGCCCTTGTGACGCGCCGCCTGGCCGACGACCGGCAGCATGTCGGGCATGCACGGCCGCGTGCCGATCCACGGCTCGGGCTCCACCGGCTTGCCGAGATCGATGAGCTGGCGCGCGGCAGCCTCGGCCTTGCCGAGCTGAACCGGGGTCGCCTTCGCATTCGGCGATGACAGCTCGGCGCCGGTCGTGATGCGCACGCCGAGCGCCATCGGGTTCATCAGATAGCCGCGCGCCGCATCGCGCAACGGCAGATCGAGCGGGGCGCCGCCGCTGTAGTGACGGTGATAGCCGCGCTTGCGCACCATCGGGATGTCGTAGCCGAACCGCTTCAGGAACTCCGGCGACCACGGTCCAAGCGCGACCACCACGGCCTCGGCCTCGATGCGTCCCTCCGCCGTAGTGACGGCCCAGCCGCTGCCCGCCTGTGCTAGCGTGGTCGCATCGCCGCGCAGCAGCTTGCCGCCGCGCCGCGTGAACAGCTCGGCATAGGAGCCGACGAGGCTGCCGGGGTCGGACACGGTCCACGGCTCCTGCCAGTGCAGGCCGCCGATGCCGCTGTCGATCAGCCCGGGCTCGGCCTGCTTGAGCTGCTGTGCGCTGAGCAGCTTGAACTTGACGCCGAACGCCTTGCCGACCGCCTCGGCCTCCCTCGCCTCCTTGTCGAACTGCGCCTGCGTCCGGTGCAGCACGCGAAAGCCGTCGCGGCGCACGAGATTGCCGGCCCCGGCCGCGAGAATCAGCGGCTCGTGCTCGGGCGCGGCGCGTGCGATCAGTTGCGCATAGGTCCGCGTCAGCACCTCGTGCCGGGCGGGGAACGAATTCCACCAGTATTGCAGCAGCGGGCGCACGTGATAGGGCAACGCCGCGAGGCTGTAGTGCACGTCGTTGGTGCGCGCGAGCGCAATGTCGAGCACGCCGGCGAGATCATAGGGCATCGCGTAGGGCCTGACGGCCTCGCTCTGGATGATGCCGGCATTGCCGTAGCTGGTCTCGCGGCCTGGCTCCCTGCGGTCGACCAGCGCCACTGACCAGCCGCGGCTCTGCAGGTGCAGCGCCGTGCCGACGCCGACCATGCCGCCACCGAGAACGATCGCGCTTTGCATCGTCATCACTCCTGCCTCAGGTCCGCGCCGCCGCGACGACGGTGACCTCGATCTTCACATCCGCCATCATCTGGGCCTGCACCGTGGTGCGCACCGGCAGCGGGTCCTTGAAGTGCCTGCGATAGGCCTCGTTGTAGGCGGCGAAATCCGCCTTGTCGGCGAGGTGCACCATGCAGGACACGACGTCGTCGAGCGTCAGGCCTTCGCCGGCAAGCGTCTCCGAGATGTGCTTGAAGACGAGATCGGTCTGCGCCGCGATGCCTTCGGGAATGCTGCCGTCATCCGCAACCGGGATTTCGCCGGACAGGAACACCAGGCCGCCGGCGCGGCGCACCAGCGAAAACGGCCATGAGGGGGCGTCGGACATCGTTAGTCGCTCCAGGATGTATTGATCATGATGGCCGGCCTCAATCCCACGCCATGAAGCCCGGCGTCTGCGCCAGCGGCGGCAGCGACGCGAGCCTGGCGAGGTCCGGCCGGGGACGGCGCAGCTCGGAGTCATCGGCAAAGGCGGCCTCCAGCGCCGCGGCGACGCCGAGCACCAGCGCATCGCCGCCGCGGGGACCTACGATCTGCAGACCGAACGGCAGGCCGTTGTCGTCGAGGCCGAGCGGCAGGCTGAGCGCGGGATGGCCGGCGAGCGTCACCGCATAAGCAAGCGCCAGCCAGTGGAAGTAGGAGCGTGTCGGCACGCCGTCGATCTCGGCCGGATACAGCTCGACCCACGGCCGCGGGCTCAAGGTGATGGTCGGACTGATCAGCACGTCGTGGCTTGCGAAGAAGCCCTGATAGGCGCGGTAGATGCGGGTCTGGTTGGCGCTCGCGCGCGAAAAATCGTCGAGGCTGTAGCCGAGCCCCTCCTCGACATTGGCGCGCACGTTCGGCCCCAGCATGTCGGGCCGCTCGCGAAAATTCTTGCCGTGCTGGGTGAGGAACAGCGAGGCGCGCAGCACCGCGAAGGTCTCGTCGGCACCGCTGCAATCGGGCGCGCTCTCGTGCGCGTCAGCAAACAGCGGCGCGATGCGCGACACGCGCGCGCGGAAGGCGCGGCGGATCAGCGCTTCCGTCGGCGCAAAGCCGAAATCCTCGGTGAAGGCGAGCCTGAGCGTCTTGAGTTCGACCGCCGGCGGCACCGCCCAGCGCGATGGCGCGCCGCGCACGGATTCGCCCGGCAAGGTGTAGGCGAGCGGATCGCGCGCATCGTCGCTCGCCATCACCGACAGCATCAGCGCGGTATCGGCGACATCGCGCGCCATCGGCCCATCGGTCGACAGGCACGACCAGCCATGGGCGCGCTTCTCGCTGGCGACGAGGCCGTAGGACGGCCGCATGCCGACGATGCCGGAGAAGCCGGCCGGATTGCGAAGGGAGCCGCCGGTGTCCGAGCCGGAGGCCAGCGGGGCCATGCCGCAAGCGAGCGCGACCGCCGAGCCGCCGGAGGAGCCGGCGGCCGAGCGCATCGGGTCGAACGGGTTGCCGGTGGCGCCGAACACCGGATTGCGGGTGTTGCCGCCCGCCGCCCATTCCGGCGTGTTGGTCTTGCCGAAGATGATCGCGCCGGCAGCGCGCAGCCGGCCCACCGAGGCCTGGTCGACGGCCGGGACATTGTCGGCCAGGATCGGGCTGCCATAGGTGGAGCGCATCCCGGCGGTGTCCTGGGTGTCCTTGATCAGCACCGGCAGACCGTGCAGCGCCCCCCGGTCCTCGCCCCTCACGATCTCGGCCTCGGCGGCCTTGGCCGCCGCGCGGGCAGCCGGCTCGTCCAGGGTCACCACCGCGTTGACGGCCGGATTCACCGCCGCAATCCGGTCCAGACACGATTCGAGCAGCGCAACCGGCGAGATCGCCTTTGTTTTCAGGAGGTTGACCAGCTCGACGGCGGTCTTGTCGCAAATCGATTCCACGGGCTTCTCTTTTCCGTTTCGGAAAACTATTTAGCATATAGGAAATCGAATGCACGACCCGAAAACGCATTGTTCCACCGCTGTCCACGCATGACCTTCGGACATCGGGGCACCCAATTGAATATGTTGTTCTTTGGGGCGAGATTGTCGGCCTGCCCCGGCCATCGGCACGCCTGATCCGCTAACGGATTTTCCGGAGATCGCTTTGACAGACACTGCCATCAGCGTTTCAGCCGAAGCCCCCCACTCCCAGCTCGGCCAGTGCCTGAAGGCGGCCCGGCAGGCGCGCGGGCTGACCCTGAAGCAGGTCGCCGAAAAGACCGGCATGGCGCTGTCGACCCTGTCCAAGGTCGAAAACGGCCTGATGTCGCTGACCTATGACAAGCTGCTGCAGCTCACCTCGGGCCTGCAGATGGACATCGCCGAGCTGTTCAGCCCGGCTTCGCCGCGTCCCGAGGCGGGTCGCCCGGTGACCGCCCGCCGCAGCGTCAGCCGCGCCGGCCAGGGCCAGATCGTCAACACCAGGTTCTACACCTACACCTATCAATGCACCGACCTGATCGGAAAGCGCATGGTGCCGATGATCGCCGAGGTGCGCGCCCGCACGCTGGAGGAGTTCGGCCCCCTGCTCCGCCACAGCGGCGAGGAATACTTCCTGGTGACCCGCGGCACCATCGCCGTCCACACCGAGTTCTACGCGCCCGAGATCCTGCACGAAGGCGACGGCATGTATCTCGACAGCACCATGGGCCACGCCTACCTCAACGCCGGCGAGACGGACTCCGCGCAGGGCGTGTGTCTGTGCACGAGTGAGCAGGCCGATCTGTTCGAGCAGCTGCACCGGATCGCGAAGAAGGATGCGGTGGAGTGAGGGGCGCGTCGGCGGCACGTTGAAGCAGAGGCGAGACGCGCTATGTTGAACAAAGAAGGTTTTTGTCCAACAGAACCCGGATCATCATGGCCAAGGCACCTGCCGGCAAATCCCCCTCCCGCCGGGGCAAGCAAACCGCTCACGGCATGTCGCGTCGGCCTCGTGATGAGGCGACGATTGGACGCGTCGTCCCGAGCGAGACGCGCGTCCAGGCAGTCATGCGGGCAGTCGAACGGTCCGGACTCCTCAAGGACAAGGCGGGACGGATTGGCGGACGCGTGAGCTCCGCGTTGGTCCGGCAGGCCAAACGGCAAACGGGAATCGAAACGGATACCGACCTTATCGAGTTTGCTCTCGCGACCATCGCGCTCGAGGATAATTTCGCGCAAGTCTTCAAGGAATCGCGCGGGACGGTCGATCCGAAACTGAAGCTCGGCTATTGAAGTGGCGGCATTCGACTACGAGAGCGCGCGGCGCTGGGCGCGTTTCGATCCACGGGGGACGCTGGCACGGCGGAGCGATGACGAGCTGCCATTTGTCGGACCCGGCCTGATTGCCGGACAAGGACTTTTGCTCGACACTTGTGTCTATATCGACCAGATGCAGAGCTCGCCTCCCATTCTGGACGAAGTCATCGCGCGTCGTCAGGTCAACCACTCGATCATTGCGGTGCAGGAGTTGATGCACACGGTTGGCGCCTTGAACCCAGCCGACTCGCGCACTGCGTCCGTCATCGCGGTGGTTGGACGACAGATCAAGGCGACGCCCTCGCATCGCATCTTCACCCCAGACGTCGAAATTCTAGGACGCGCAGCACTCCTGTCAGGCATCTTTTGCCGAACCCAGGGTTATGACAAAGATGGCAAGTTCCGCGCTCTCCGCGATTGCGCGCTGTTCCTTCAGGCGCAGAAGCTCGGCTTGGTGGTCCTGACGGCAAATGTCACCGACTACGACATATTGCTTCAGCTCATGCCGAAGGGACGAGCACTCTTCTATCGAGGAGCCGAACCTGATCAGGCTTAGAGCTGTGCACTAAGCCAGTCTCGGTCGCCGCGCTGAGGCTTCGTGTCCGCACAACCGTCTTGGCTTCTTCATGTCGGACGTTGCGCCATGGCTGCAACGACGTCTCCTCGCTCTCATGGTTCAACGCCGTCCCGAGCAGCGCGGGAGAAAACCCGGTTGCGCCAAAACTCTGTTTTCGTCTGCCCCCTCAACCACATCACCCCTGTCCAGTCGTTCCGTGAAAAATATTCCCCTTTCGTTTTTCCGAAAATCATGATTTTCTACCACCATCCCGCCTCGGCACGAGGGGCGTATCGCGATCGTCACGACACGCGGGGTGGGATGCGGTGGGCGTAGCGAGTCGCAGCATGCTCGACATGCGGACGAACGATTCCGATGCGCCGGCGAAATCGTAGGGTCCTGGCCTCCCGGTGCTGAGGCCAAGCTCGTGACAACGCGTTCGCGTTGCGCGGGTGACGGGGGCAAGACAGCCGGTCCCCGGGGAGAGGACGTATAAGCCGTCAAAGCCATCGCGCGGGGAATGCCGGGATGTCTCGGCTGAACCTTGTATGGGGAGTAAGTTGTCAAGAGGGGCGTCGTTTGTTGGGGGCGGTCTTTGGCGCCAAGGAGAG